>JALONZ010000054.1 GCA_025454675.1 Anaerolineae bacterium
AAACCGATGGATAATCTGCAACGCCTAGAGGAAATTGCCGAAGAATTGATGGATGTATTTGAAGTTCATGCCCCACCTGTGCCGATTGAATCCATGCTCCAACACCCCAAAGTAGGCATGTGGGATGAAGTGGATGTCAATCAATTATCGGGGACATTTTTGAGCATCAAAGACCAATATTCGCCACGCATGTCATTGGCACGTTTATTGGCGCGTCATGTCGCCACCAGTGATTGGGGCAAAGAACGGGGCATTCTGGACATCATCAAAAAAGATGAGGAGCGGTTGCGGTCATTTGCGCGGATGCTTGTTATGCCTGCGGTGATGGTCAAAGGCTTAACTGCCAGCTCACGTAACCCCATGACACTCAGCGCCGAATTTGAAGCCCCCGAAGATGATGCCCGCCAACGACTTATCGAATTATTTGGTTAAAAATAAAAACGAGACGGTTCATTTCGCCGTCTCGTTTGCTTTTTAGTCTTCTAAGCGCAGGCTCAATCCCAATCGGCGAGCCGCCCCGTTAATTGTCAAAATTCGTGCGCGGACAAGTTGCCCCTCTTTAACCACATTGCGCGGATGCAAAAAATGACCTTCTGCCAATTCCGATACGTGAATCAGCCCCTCTAAGCCTTCCTCAATGCAGGCGAATGCGCCAAAATCCACCACATTAGTGATGAGACCTTCAACAATCTCGCCGATGCGATAGCGTTCTTGCACCGTCTTCCACGGGTCTGGACGCAGACGTTTTAGGCTGAGGGCGATTCGTCCCGCAATTTGGTCAACACCCAATACATAGGCTTGAATAGATTGACCCCGCGCCAACAAATTATCGGGGTGTCCTACCCTACCCCAACTCAATTCGCTGATATGCACCAGCCCTTCTAATCCGCCCAAATCTACAAATGCGCCAAAATCGCATAAGTTGGTGATGACCCCTTCAACCACATCACCCGCCTGTAGCGTATGTAGGATGGTTGCGCGTTCACCGGGATTAGCTTGAGCGGCACGCTCGGAAAAAATAAGCCGATTTTTATCCAAATGCAATTCAATCACCCGCAGGTGCATCATTTCGCCCACACGGCTCATGAGCGCATTGCGCCGTATTAGCTGATTATCCGTAGACGGAAAATTAATCAACTGGCTGGCAGGAACAAATCCGCGCAAGGTTCGCCATTCAATCAGCAACCCACCGCGATTATAGCCAACAACTTTAACTTCAATGACCTCATCAGATTCAAAAATAGCTTGGATGGCTTGCCAATCTTCTTCGGATTCGCCACGATAGATGGTGTAATGATGAGTGGCATCAACAGAATCTGCCATTTCGTCATCATATTTTGTGAATGGTGTGGATGATACGTCATGATGCGGGATAGAGATGGTATTTTCGCCTTCATCCAACAATGCCGCCCAATAACTTTCGTCTAATGTCAATGGTGGTGGAACATAATCATAACGGTGTGCCTCAATAGACATAAAATCCCCTCTAACACTACCTATAAACATCTAAAATTCATCCCTCTTCAGTCATTATAGGTAGTTTTTGGTATGTATGCAAATATAAAATGACAATTCACACCATCAGATTATGATGAAGGTAAACTAGAAACCTCACGCTCCATCTTGACCAGCATTTCGCCAACGGCTTCTATGGCAATATTTTGCTTGCGATATAGGTTCGCATCACTCATATACAGGCGAGTTGCGGTATCACGCACTTTACGTTGTTCCAAAAAGCGCAGTTGCAAAATGTTATACAGCGTCCATTCGGGGTTCTTCATACTGCGTTCCCCTTCGGGCTTCAAGCGTTCTATGGCGCTTAATAAAACTGCCCGTAATGCCCGCACGGGATTATTATCGTTATCAGCTAATGCGCGTTGCACACTTTGAAGTTCTAATAATCGACTACTGGTTAGCCCAGGTCCCCCCCAATAATGACGTAATGCCGCATGAACTTGCTCGACCATCGCGGTTGTATCGGGCAGATTGCCATTGATGATGCGCGGTTTTGCATCCCGACCGGGCAAATAATCCACTTCTGCCACCCGCGCCCGTGTGACATTGATTTGAGGCAATAACCCCTCCAAAGCCGCATATAATTCCTCTTGGAGCAAAACATCATCCAACGCGCTGGCAAGCCGTTTGACAAAGCGTGTTAATAATTTCAGGTCATCTGTTTCGAGGGTGGGTGATGATGAAACAAACCCCATACAACCAATCAACACCGATGAAATCTCATCATTTCGTCCATGACGATGACTATATAACCCCACCAACCAATACCCCTCCCATAATAACGGGACGTTGGGAGCAAAATTATCAATCGGAAAATCTTGTTGTGTGAGCATTTCATCTGTAAGGCTAATCCGCCCCGCCGTCTTGACCAATTCGGGTGTGGGTGTGGTCAAATTGATGATGAACGCACCATGCACCTGCATATAATCACAAGTGGCTTCCAAATTCGCTTCGAGGAGCTGATTCAAATCAGCACGGGTAAATAAGCGTTGGTTCAAATTTTGTAGTTGATTCACCTGTTCAGTATCGTCATAATAAATCAGGCGGCGTTCTAAATAAGGTAAAAAAACATCCACACTCCATTGCCACAACAAAATAACGGCAACCACCATAAACGGCATAAATTCCGCCCCAAGCCCGCCAAAAATCCGCGAAAATGGCGCATTATAAATGATAAACACCAATGCCAATAACCCCGTCCCTGGTCCCAATAACATAAAACGGAGCAAATCGGCTTTGACCACGCGGTCGGGCAAATCTGAGCCAAAAAATGATAACGGGTAGGCAAGGAGCAATAACGCCAAAATCACAACGACATTGGTCAGGTTCACCAAGAGTAATGCGGTAGCGGTGAACTCATCGCCCTTCGCTAAAAAAACCGAATATGGAAAAATACCAATCATCGGCATTAACAATGACATCCATAAATAGGTCATGCGCCGTTTGGTGCTTTTGGTGATGCACCGCGCCCGCGCCCGCCACACATTGGTGAGTGCAATAATGCTGGTCGGGAGCAAATAGGCGATATATAACCCAAAAACAAGACCCGCGTTCAGGCTAACACGCCCATCTGATAGGCGCGTCATGCTGATAAGCACATCCGTCATGGCGGCAAGGATGAGCAACGCCCCGCCAATGGCATATAAAATCCGCACCACCCGCCTACGCCGACCGCGTGACGGTAATCCTGTGGTAGCGAGGAGCGCATCGGAGAGATGAAATGTACTGGCGGGGATGAAGGCGAGTCCAATCCACTGAAAACGCATAATTGCTTCGATAGTGGCGGGTTGAATGGCTAAGGACATCAGGACATCACCCACATATACAATCGTGATACATGCCAAAACGCCTGCGGAGGTGCGTGCAACCCGATTACGTAAATTTCGGGATAAATTGTAGAGCAACAATGAGGCGGCTACGACCACAATCGCCGCCGCAAGTGTTTCATTAAGCAAATCGAGTGATTGTTGCAAGAAACGTTCTAACAACACAGAGACCATCTTTCATTGCATTCCGTTTATCTATTGTACACGACTAGCATAAATGAGTCTCTCATGGGCGTGTAGGGGCAACCTATTATTACGTAGAAAATTTTACTTGAGGGTTTGACCAAAAAACACGGCAATATCGCCATTCAAAAAATATTGGTCATTGAATCCGCAAAAATTAAGCCCATTTTTTTGCAAAAATTGAATAGCGGGGTAATTTTTAGTTTGGGTTTCGACTTGCAATTGAAACAGGTCATGCTCCATCGCCCAACGGCGTGCCACATTCAGCAAGCGTAATCCCACCCCCTTACGGCGATAGAGTTCCCCCACCGCAATATCTTGGATGAGCGCGATTTTATGCGTTGGCATGGCACGCATGGTTAAATAACCAATGAGGCGGTTATCGGTTTTGGTGAGCGCCACCACAAAACAATGTTTTTTGGATAAGCATAAGCGCAAACGGCGTTCATCTGATGGATACGGGACGGTCATGGCGCGGGGCAGTCGTTCTGTGCGGAATAAAATTCCCCGATTCCCCGTCTCTGGCTGAAAGGTCATTTGCCAAACCCGCTCGGTTTCATAAGCGAGTTCCAACCCCAAACAGGCGGGAATATCATCTTGAATGGCATCACGAATGGTAATCGGCAGGGTCATAAAATATCACGCAAGGTAGGCATCGCCAAATGAACCACTCACTTGAATTTCGATGAGTGGCGCAGTTTCATCCTCTACCCGCGCCAGATATACGCCTTTTTCGGGGTTATCATAACGGTCTGGGTCAAATTTGACGGTGAATAAGCGGGTTTGCTTAACGACCACTTTGGCACGATAGCCTTTGGGTGTGAGGATATGAATATTACCAAAGGTAGAACGCACAAATAACGGGTTAAATGCCTCTTTTGGGCAGACCATCCGAATATCACCGATGCCCGTCCCGACCACCACATCATGCACAATCAGTTGCGATAAATCCAACGAGGCTTGTCCTAAATGAGTCGTGAGCAAAATTTGCCAAGGGAGGTCTTGCGCGAGTGCCATTTTCCAATCGGCATACGACCACCAAGGGGTCTTTGAGCGGAATAATTTGAGGTGAGCATAAGTATCGCGCACATCCAATTGCGGACGGCTATTCACGGCAAATTGCCCTGCGATTAAGCGTCCCTCACGTTGGAGGGGCAAAATATCCACGTCAATCGCACCACTACTGAGTTCTAACGTGGCGCTTTCCACACTTCCGCGTGTGATGCCAAAATCGCGCGTATCGGCATTGGGGATAAAATCGCCACGCAATAAGATTTGCGCTCCCGCCACCACCAATAACAAGGGCAATAATGCCACCGCATTAAAATTGCCCAATAATCCAAAGTTACTGAATAGCAAAACCACCCCTACCCCTGCGATGAGCAAAGCCCAAAGCATGGGGAAAGCGGTGGTTTTGGCACGTTTCTCTTTTTGAGCCAAAGCTGACTTATTCCTCGTAGAGATAGTCGCGCAAAATAATATGGGCAGACGATTGGCGCAAGCGGTTTAAGGCTTGTGCTTCCAACTGGCGCACCCGTTCACGGGTCACACCGATGGTTTGCCCAACTTCTTCGAGCGTATAGACCCGTCCATCTTCCAAACCATAGCGCAAGCGCAAAATTTGGGCTTCACGCGGTGGCAGGCGGTCTAATGCACCTTGCAATTGCTCATGGAGCAAATGTGTCGCCACTTCTTCGGCGGGTGCTGGGCTGTTAATATCTTCCACAAAATCGCCAAAGGTCGAATCACCATCTTCATCAATGGGTGTTTCGAGGCTGACAGGGCGACGGGCAATTTCTAGCAGGTTTTCCACCTTATCAGGTGTGGTTTCCATATGGAGTGCCAATTCGTCAATGCTTGGCTCGCGCCCCAATTCTTGAATCAGGTTCAATTGAATACGGCGCATCCGATTGAGTTGGTCGCCCATATGAACAGGCACACGAATGGTACGCCCTTGGTCGGCAACCGCACGGCTGACCGCTTGACGAATCCACCAAGTGGCGTAAGTGCTAAATTTATGTCCACGGCGATATTCAAATTTGTTGGTGGCACGAATCAGCCCAATGTTACCCTCTTGGATTAAGTCCAAAAATGGCACACCACGCCCAATATATTTCTTCGCCACACTAATCACCAAACGGGCATTGGCACGAATCAGGTGTTCTTGTGCCAATTCACCATCCACAACTCGGTCTTGTAGTTCATATAAATCATCTGGTGGCAATGTTTCGCCTTGTCGCTTTAGACGTTCCAGACGTTCTGTTGCGTTGATACCGCGTTCCATGCGTTTTGCCAATGACACCTCTTCAGAAGCTGTCAAAAGCGGTACCCGTCCGGCTTCTTTCAGATACAAACCCACCACATCATCGGTATCCAATGCTTGGCGGTAGCCTGCGTCATCCATAATTTCGGACAGATAAAGTTCACCTTCTTTGGCGATGAGGTCATCCTCTTCGTCAAATTGGAAATCAAAGGATTCAGCCGCCTCTAATGCCAATTCTGCATCATCGGGCTTTTCAGAAAGAACTTCTATCCCTGCATCCATCATCGCATCCATCAACTCGTCTAATAGAGCAACATCGGTCTCTACTTCAGGAAAGACCGCCAGAATCTCGTCATACAAGAGCATCCCTTGTTGACGACCTTTTTGAATGAGTCCATTTAGGACTTGTTCCCGTTCTTTATAAACCATTCCCATTGTCGCTACAGCCATAATAGACACACATACAGCCCTGCAAAATGCAAGGCAAGATACCTCATATACGATAATTGTCCTATAAACACATCTCACCGCATTTTTTAGGATAAGACAGCTTCTAAAATTTTTTGAACGATAGCATAGGGACGAAACCCCGCCTACACAGAAGCGGGGGATAAATGTCTTTTTTAGCTATCGCACAAAATGAATGCGATGTATCTTGTATAACTTAACTCCATTGTGAAATCTTGTCAAGCAATTGGTCTTAGATTTTTACTGGTTTTTAGTAAATTTTTCGTTTTAGACCAATTTTGCCCTATAATCCGAACAGATGTTATGATACGATAGGTGGCTTCAAAAATTGTGATGTAAGATAATCTATCGGTTCACGATAAATCAAATACATATCTGTTGCACCATCTATAACCACATAATACACTGCCCGACCGTTATACTCTGTTGGATTACCAACAGCGATGGTATGGGTTGTCCCATCTTGCATGACAAACAAAACAGAAAAATAATGCTTGCCATCCGATAAAAATCCATACTCTGTCAGTTTTTCCGCTTCCGGAACAAACCGATAGGCATATGGCAGAATGACCAATGTCCGCGCGATGGTTTGCAAAACAGTTTGGTCAACGGTTACATCTTCTAAAAATGGGGCTGTCCACAAGTCAATCGCATTTCGTGAAAAGGTCACACTCTGTTCTGAATGTGGGTCTAAAAAGCGTATGGCTTGGATTGCGCCTATTTCTAAGTCTTTATACACCCGATTCTCACCAAATGCTTGCTGTGTTATTTCAAGAGGGGGTGCAGTTGGTTGGATTGGGTCGCCTGTGTTGGGTTCTTGTAAGATGACCAACACCGCCAATACAATAAATAACACCAATAACCCGAAAAGTGTCGGTAATCCGCGTCTCATCTGCGACTCCGCCGAAAATAGATAAATCCACCAATGAGCATCAACCCACCGGGCATGATGAATAAGGTGAAAAGCGCGATTTGATTCAGTTGGGTATTCACATCCACAAAAATGGCAGGTAAGCCTGTGGCGGTGGATTCAAACCCAAAGGTGACATTATCTTCGTAACCCACCAACCAACGCACGGCATTCACCAATAGAATGCCATTACCCGCAGGCGTGGCAATTTGCCCATCCGTTGCAAAATCGCTATCACCAATCAAAATAACCCGACCACCATCCTCACCATCTGCCGCCCACCCCACCAACGTCATCGCGCCCAGCCTATCAACACCCTCATCATACTGATACGCATTGCTCAGTAACACTTGAGCGATATCGGTTTCGGCATAACTATCCGGTGAAGTCATAATGACACGCCCATTATTCACAGGTGGATTTTCGCTAATCACAATGGGGCGTGCAACCCGAAATTGCGTGCGTGAATTGATGTCGGCAGACGGGTCAATATCTGCCGAGATGGGCGAATCAAAAATTTGAAAGCTCACCACATCCAACGGTGTATCACCGCTCACGGTATAATCCACTGCCACCGCATCATCAAAACGAATGCCCCAATTCGTCCATAAATATTGATTAAACGGGTCATCTTCGGATAGCACCCGTTCTTCACCACCCGCCACATCCCCCAAAATGAGCAAGCCACCACCCCGCTTGAGATAATCATCTAACAAGGCGATTACCTCACCCGAAACACGTTCAATTGGGCGCGAAAGGATAATCACATCCACACTATCGGGAATTTGAACATTATTAGCAACAAGGTCATTTTGCAAATCTACAATTTCGGTATTATATCCCTCAAAGCGCAATAATTGCCCCGATAGCGACATGCCATTGGTCGAAACATCATTCGGAGACCGCTCCCCAAAGCCAATATTGTATAACACAGTAAAATTGCCTGTATTCAGCAAACGATTAATGGCGCTAGTCATATCACGTTCTTGTTTTTCGCCCATTGGGACAATCATGGCGGTATTAAAATCAACCGTGCCGTCGTCTAAGACATATGAGATGAACACATCACCATCTTCAGCGTTGAATAAGGTGGCGACACCCGGTTGCGCGATGGGGTCAATATAAGAACGGGTGACTTTTCCACCCGATTCGACTTCATATTGCCGAAAAAATTGGTCATCCAATTCGCGTAATGCGATATTTGACGGTGAATAAAATGCCGTGATGCGAATTTCGCGGTTCAAATCATCTAATACACGCTTGGTTGTGGGCGATAATGTATAGGTGGCGCTTTGGGTCATATCGAGCGTAATCACCGAGCGTTCCACATAAATATAAATCAGCACCACAATGCCGATGAATATCACAGTCGAGAATACGGCAAGTGTACTTTGGCGGATGCGCCGCCCCGTGAAAAAGTCTAAAAAGTCACGCGGGGCAAGGATGAGCCATCCGCCCAACCCCAATGCGCCAACCCCGACCCCAAACCATGCGAAGGTATTCATCTGACCTTCCCATAATAAGGCGACTACGGCGAATAAGATGCCAAAAGCGCCGATAAAACTGAGTAGCTGTCCAATATCGCCCCGCGTGAGGACGTTGTCGCGTTCTTTTCTCATCTAACGCCACCTCCGCATTTCGAGGAGTCGTATCGTGATGAACAGCGCCACGACAATCATCCCCGCAAAATAAGCCACATCTTCCGCGCGGAACAATCCAACCGCGAATG
>JALONZ010000055.1 GCA_025454675.1 Anaerolineae bacterium
CGTAGCAACTTAAGAAAACAACCTCACCCCTAAATCCCCTCTCCCAAACGGAGAGGGGACTTAAACCCACCTATAAAACGGTTTTCTCCCCCTCTCCAATTTGGAGAGGGGGCAGGGGGGTGAGGTCAAAAAGCAATTTTTTGTTAAGTTGCTACGCATGGGACGGCATACATGCCGTCCTGTTTAATACGCATAAACCGCTTCAAGTTCCTCGCGCAATTTGAGATAACTTTTGTATCGCGCAAAACTGACTAAATTTTTCTTCAGCGCCCCGCGCACACCACAGCCCGGTTCATGTTCGTGGGTGCAATTGCTGAATCGGCAGTTGCCAATATGGGGCGCAATATCTCTAAAATAACCGTCTAATTCATCGGGTTCAACATCCCACACATTTAAGTAACGCATTCCTGGTGTATCTGCTAGATAAGTTTTATCGCCATAAACCGTGGAATTCAGTTTAATTAGGGCGCTATCACGGGTGGTATGCACACCTTCTTGGTGATAATTGCTGACATTGCGAACTTCGCGTCCCAAATCGGGTTGTATACAATTGAGCAGGCTGGTTTTCCCAACACCAGAGGGACCGGTGAATGCAGATACTTTGCCTTTGAGCATTGCCTGAACATCTTCAATCCCGCGTCCATCTCTGGCGCTGGTTTGCAACACGGTATATCCCATTTTCATATATGGGGCGAAGCGTTTGGTGATAATAGACGGGTCTTCGAGGTCTACCTTATTGATGATGATGATGAGGTCGTCAATGCCTGCTTTTTCGCCAGCGACCAGCAGACGGTCTAACATGGGGAAGTTTGGGGTAGGTTGGGATGCCGCCAACACGATAAAAATGGCATCCGCATTGGCGATGATGATATGCTCACGTTCTGAATCACCCGCGCCTCGATTGCCTTGTGTGCGTGCGGAGCGCGATAAGGCATTACGCCGTTCAAAAACTTCTTCAATCAGCCCAACAATGCCCGATTCATCTTGTACGATGGGGCAAATCCGAACTTTATCACCAATGGCGGCAATATCAGATGATTGGGCTTCTTCTTTCAAATGCCCACGTAATTGACAGCGATAAATTGTTCCATCGGTTACTTCTACCCAAAAAAATCCACTTTGTTCCTTGACGACTAACCCGTCTAATAGCAAAGGCAAATCCTTTCTTTTATGATAGGGAATATATCCCTAAATTTGAATGTAATCCAGATTTTATTTTAGCTCAAATTCTGATGTGGCGTACAAACAATTTTGGATGGCATGTAGGCTGTTTCTACAACCCGATATTGTGTCCACCACAGGGCATCGTGGTCTTAGCCCCACCATTGTTGGCTTAGAACACTGATTAATAGCCCAACAACGATAATTGCGATGACAATAAACCCTAAAAATCTGGCTAGGGTCTTAATTTGATTACGTTCTTCCGTACTAAGCGGACTTAGTACCGGTTTGGGTGTTTTTTCAGACATCATAAAAATCCTTTCTGATTGATGACCCCATTATATCAAACTTATTGCGCCCCGCTTAGAGTTTGCTAAAAGGTTGTGACAAAAATCATGCTTTTATGTCTAAATGTTTCAAAAACCGCTATCATAGAGATATAAACGGAAATAAGTTTTATAGGATGTGAATTGATGCGACCGCAAAATGTGTTTTTAAGTTCCCCAGACCCCCAAAGTGATACGCTTGCTGATTTTCGTGCGGCTTTGATGAAGCAGGGGATGAAAGTATTTACCAATGATGGCATTTCTCCCGATTCTGATTTGGCGCGGAATGAAATTGCCATTGCCGATTGTTTTGTAGTTGGCTTAGTCGAATCGGAATCGCAATCCGACCGCTTTCATAAAGAAATTAGCCATGCACTAGATGCTAAAAAGCAAATCATTGTGGTGCAATTAGAAGGTGATGATATTCCGCAACGCTTACAAAATTATGCCGTCATTGATATGCGGAAGAATTTTGATATGGGGTTGCAATTGGTGGCGATTGCCATTTCTGGGCGTGCCATGAACAATACTCCCATGCCGATGCCCAATACCCCAATGAGTGCGCCCGTAACATCACCGACAACATCATCCGTCCCGACGATGTTACCCAAACAGGTGGATGCTCCCATCCCCCCACCCAGACCACTCACACCGCCATCGAGTAGCCCCATCTCACAAGAAGCCTCTAATCCTGCCATCGTGATTGCGGTTATGTTTGCTATTGTACTGATTGGGTTCATCGTCCTCACCAATTTGCCAACTGGAAATCGGGGCAGTAATGCTTCATCGAATGTATCAGAACGCAATTTATCGGGGAATGTGGTCGAATTTTCGACTAATAGTGTGAGCATCCGACTACCCAATTCATGGCAAAATAGCACAGGGGTATTGACGAATAACCGCGATATTCAACGTGCATTGGGCTTGTCTCAGTTGGATGCAGGTTCAATTCAGATGATGCTGACCAACCGCACGAGCGATGATGCGTTGTTCATCATGACATATCCGTTAAGTGGGGTATCGTTGAACTTGGCACAAATTCGGGACGCTGTGATGTCCAACACTGCCGATGTAGCAGGCATTACGGTCGAAAATTCGCGCTTACGTTCTTATTCATTTGGTGATGCGGTGTATGTTGCACTGTCGCTTCAAGACGGCTCAACCATGATGGATGCCCATATTGTTGTGACCATGCGCCAAAATTATTTGTATATGGTGCTGTTTGCGGGCGGAAATATCTCCGAAACACAATTTAATGCCACAATACAATCATTTGAAATTGTCAGCGATGCCGCCCCTGTGTGGTGATTGATTTGTCGTGTCGGGTTATGATAATAACGGGTGGCTGACATACGCCCTCAAGGGCTAGTCAGCCATTACAACATGCCCAGTTTTAGGGGTGTAATGGCGGACTAGCGGCTTCAGCCTCGTATGTCCGCCACAAAAATAGACTTAGTACCATTCCCCTATGCAAATTTCTATACATTAAACCGAATATGCACAATGTCGCCATCGCGCACGATATAATCCTTGCCTTGCAAACTGAATTTGCCCGCTTGTTTAACCGCCGCTTCACTACCCGCATCCAATAAATCTTGGAAATACATTACCTCTGCGCGGATGAATCCCTTTTGCAAATCGCTGTGGATTGCGCCCGCCGCTTCGGGGGCAGTTGCGCCAATCGGCACACTCCATGCCCGACATTCATCATGCCCAACGGTGAAAAAGGATTGAATCGCCATCAGGTCATATGCCAATCGAATGACTTTTGACGCGCTCAATTCCGTAATGCCATATTCTTCCATAAACATGGTGCGGTCATCTGGATTCTCGAACTGTGATAATTCCGCCTCCAGTTTGCCCTGTAACCCGACCAATTTCACCCGTTTATGTGGATAATTCACCAGTGTGGCGGGGTCTTGGGCTTCATCACCCAAATTGAGGACGATTAACACAGGCTTTAGGGTCAAAAAACCATATCCACGCAATGATTTTTCTTGTTCATCCGTCAGTTCAAAATCACGCAAGGGTTTTTCGGCATCCAAGTGAACTTTCATGGCTTCAAATAAGGCTTGTTCTTCACCATATTGTGCCTCTAATTTTTTGCCCTTAATGCGAATATCATCCGCAATTTTTTGCAGACGTTTTTCGACTGTCACCATATCATTGAGCAAAAATTCTTGTTCAATCATCTCAAGGTCGCGTTGGGGGTCAATGCTCACATACGGATGAGGCACAGTTTCGTCTTTGAATGCACGCACCACATGCACAAATCCATCTACTTGCGACAGTTCGTTGCGGACTTGCCCCTTCAATCCGCCTTCACTCATGCCTTTGTCCAACCCCGCAATATCGGCGAAGGTGATGGTGGCATAGGCAAATTTTTTGGGATTGAACATCTTAATCAGCGCATCTAACCGCGCATCGGGGACATTCACTACGGCGGTATGCACTTCAAATTGACCACTACTCACGGCGGCAGTCTCTAAATTTTGCCCTGTGAGCGCGTTAAAAATGGTGGTTTTGCCACTATTGGGCAGACCAATAACACCTAATCGCATGTTGATTTATCCTCATCCAACTTTTTTCGATAATGGCACTATGATAACGGATTGTGATGATGATGTTCAAGACGCGAAGCCGATGGGCATCACCCCTGATGCCCATCGGCGCGGGGATTAGAGTTCGACATATACCTTGCCGTCTTCTTCGATGACAGTATAGGTATCCAGTGATTGCGGTTTTTTGCCAAAACTGATGAGTGAGCGCGACCAATCGGGCAATTTAACGCCTGCCACACCGCGCACCCAATCTTTATTTTCGCCACTGCACATCTCAAACTCGGAATTGTGCCATGGACAGACGATGTTATCGCCATCTAATTTGCCACCTGCTAGGGGTAGTGGCATGTGTGAACACCGATTTTTAACAGCGCATACACCACTGCTCACCCGTGCGACCACGATGGATTGATTTTCGACTTTGACGGCTTTCAGTTCGCCCGCAGGAAATTCTTCTGATGCCCCGATTAATACACGTTTCGCCATAATGGTTTATCACCTCATGATTTTGATTTGAAATGAACACCCATATTGATGTTCATCCGCATTGTAACGCAAATTGGCTCATTGGGGGGTGGGGCGCACACCACTTTCTAATTGATTTTTTAACGTATTCAACATTTTTTGGGTGCGGGCGGTCATCACACGGCGCATGAAGGGCGCATATAACCCCGTCAAGAAGGGCATTCGGATATTGATGGATTCACTAACTAGGGTTGTTCCACCTTGCGGCGTAAATTCGATGCTCCCCACTACCGAAAACCGCCCCAATACCCCTTTATATTCGACCAATTTATTTGGTTTATAATCGGTGATGTCGGCATTTAGGTCTAAACGCCAGCCCATCAAATAGGTGTTACGGCGTTGGGTGATGCTAATCCCCTGACGGATGCGGTCATCGGTCATATCCATGCCTTCAATATCGGTTTGCCATGCTTTTAGGTCGTTCACCGCATGACGGAACACATCACTGATAGACGCTTGAATGGTCACTTGTGCGCTGATTTTTGGCATATCTTAAAATCTCCTCATTCCAATGGCTTATTATAACTGTAAATGGAGTACAGTGGTTCAAATCCAATAACTTGATATAATCGGTTAGCCGAATCATTATCGAGTTCATAATTGATTTCAGCAAATTGCATTCCTGCGTTTTGCATACGGCGCATGGTTTTGTGCATCAATGCCCGTCCCAATCCCATTCGTTGAAAATCTCGATGTGTACCAACTGGCTCGAATAAGGCGATTTGATTGACCTCATCTAACCAATAGATACAAAATGCCACAAAGCGCCCGTCAGGAGCAACCACCACCATTTCATGCTCGACATGATAACCCGGACTTTGCATCACTTTTGCGTATGATTCAGGTGTCCATGATGAGCCAAATGCACCTGCATGAACATCGGCTAATTGACCTGCTTCATGTATCGTTTGGGCGGAACGGATGATAAAGCCTTCTGGTAATATTGCATTCGGTATAGGTTGATTAAGTAGGCGACGGGCATGAACCATAAATGGCTCTTTTGTAGGATGAAAGCCAAGTTTAAGCAATAATTCAGCGCGAATAGTACCCGCAGGATAAACATCGGTTATTAATTCACGCCCTAATAACTGTTTTTCATAGCTGGCTTTTTCCTGTGCAAGATTTATTGCCCATATCAACATATCTTCTTCAATTGCGCTCCCATGTAAATTGGGATGGATTTGTACATCAAATGCAGGATAACGAGGCATAATGATACTCCATGCCAATAAGTTACCTGTTTCATCTTCATACAGGTGAACTAAATCGGCTGGATTATAATGCCTTAATACATTGTAGATGCGGTGTGGAATATCCCCGACATGCAAATATCCAGTTGCCCCGCCATCCCCGTATGCCATTGCATTGAATGTTATCAATTTTTGAAGGTCGTCTGCACCTGCGTAAGGACGTGGTTTGAACATATTTATCCCTTTGTTGGTTATTCACAATTTATTTTAGGGAATAACGGTTGATTTTGAAAGTTAAAACAATGGCAAATTCATGTTATACTTGCCCCTGTATGACATGACCATCAGATTAGGATGATTTTTCACATGACTGATTTAACCCACCTGACCATTACAGAAGCCCTCACCAAAATGGATGCGGGGGAAATAACCTCTGTTCAACTGACGCAAGCCTATCTGGATAAAATTAATCAACTTGACCCCCAAATTAAAGCCTATTTGACCGTTTCATCGGATATTGCGCTGGAACAAGCCGAACATGCGGATTCGCTCCGCGCACAAGGGGTTAAAAAACCCTTACTTGGCATCCCGATGGGGATTAAAGATGTGCTATCCACCAAAGGCATCCAAACGACCTGCGGGTCAAAAATCCTCGCGGGATATATCCCCGTATTTGATGCGACTTGTGTGGCACGTTTATATGATGCGGGCATGGTGATTTTGGGTAAATTGAATATGGATGAATTTGCGATGGGGTCATCCACCGAAAATTCAGGCTATTTCATCACGCGCAATCCGTGGGATTTGGAGCGCGTCCCTGGTGGGAGCAGTGGTGGCAGTGGCGCGGCGGTGGCGGCATTTATGGCGAGTGCCACACTTGGGACAGATACTGGCGGTAGCATTCGCCTCCCTGGTGCATTTTGTGGGATTGCCGCCCTCAAACCGAGTTATGGACGGGTGAGCCGATATGGACTCATCGCTTTTGGGTCATCACTCGATTCCGCGGGTCCGTTGGCGCGGACGGTGGAAGACACCGCACGAATTTTGGGTGTCATTGCTGGTCATGACCCGCTCGATGCGACCAGTATGCCGGTTCCTGTCCCCAATTATTTAGAACACCTCACGGGTGATGTGAAAGGGGTGCGGGTGGGCATCCCCAAAGAATATTTTGTGGAAGGGATGCAACCCGAAGTTGAATCGGCAGTCCGTGCCGCCATTGAAAAACTGAAAGAAATGGGCGCGGAAATTGTAGAAATTAGCCTGCCCCATAGTGAATATAGCCTGCCTGTGTATTATTTGATTGCCACATCCGAAGCATCTGCCAATCTTGCCCGTTTTGATGGGATTCGCTATGGGGCGCGGGTAGAAGGTCAAGATATGTGGGATACCTATAAAAAGACGCGCGGACAAGGTTTTGGCTCAGAGGTCAAACGGCGTATCATGTTGGGGACATACGCGCTATCAGCCGGCTACTATGATGCGTTTTATGGCAAAGCGACCCTAGTCCGTGCGCTGATTAAACAAGATTTTGACCGCGCGTTTGAAAAAGTGGATGTGATTTTATCGGCAACATCGCCATCGGTGGCGTTCAAAATTGGTCAAAAGACTGATAACCCATTGGAAATGTATCTGGCGGATGTCATGACTATATCCGCAAATTTGGCGGGCGTGTGTGGTATCAATGTCCCGTGTGGATTTGGCGAGGGTGGAATGCCAATCGGATTGCAACTGATGGGCAAACCGTTTAATGAAGCGATGATTTTGCGCGTGGCACATGCTTATGAACAAGCCACCACATGGCATTTGCAACATCCGCAACTCGCAGGTGCATAAAGTGATACGAATGTGGTGTAAGGGCGCAATATATTGCGCCCTTACGGAGATATCATCATGGACATTATCATCAATCATCAACGCCATACCTTAACCCCTATCCGCCAGTTTCGGGCAGAGTATCATCTGCCCGATACATTTGGTATTGCCCACTTTGAACCTAAAAATTTTGCGGGATTAGGTCATATTGATGGCGCAGGGGAAGCATTAGATACATTGCGAATAGCCATTATTCAAGCCTTGCCACCACGCTTAACCACATTACCTACCCACGACTTTTTAGAACACATCGCCCGCTTGTTTGAGAATACGCTGAATGCTGTAAACCCCGTGATTGGCTTGCGTGATGTGGAAATTGGCTATGCGGTGAGTGGGTTTAGTGATATTTTGAATAATTGGCTGTATGATGCCATTCGTGCGTCTCAAACCCATACCCCGCCAACCCCATTTGACACGTTATACGCGGATTGGCTTGCCAATAGTGGTAGACGTTCCGAAAAAAAATATACCTATCCCTATCAGGGTGATGAATGGACAATCCGCTTTTTATATAATGCCTATGGGCGGGTGGGATTTCAAACTGATATGCACAATACAACCATGTATGTTCAAGACATCATTTATGTTTGCCCTGCGGAGGGGTTTATTCACCAACTCACACGCGAGATGGTCAAAAAATTAACGGTTTGACCACGCATCCAACGCGGGATTATCTATCTCGCTCAGCAGTTTATATAAAAAGTCGGGATTTGAAATGGTTAACTGGTCAGTTGTCGTTTCTAAGAGATGGTCAAGTAATGCCCCCGATAATTCAAACTGCCCAGAACGAATACCATCTGCTAATTCATCATTTTTTGCTTTTAATTGCTTAACAAGCTGGTAATGGCTATCAGGAAGTGAGTCTGTTGTTTCTAAAATAGCATTGATACGCGCCCATTCTGATTTGAGATACCCACTTTTATCAATCTCGCGTTCTACAATCCGCAAAATATTGATGGCGACCAACGTTTGAAAATACAATTTGCGGTCTTGTTTGATAATCGGGATGATATGGGTTTGGATGTGCATCCGAACCGCATCGAGTAATTCTTCGGCAGTGGGGCGGTCTAACATATATCAGTATCCTCATAAAGTAACCTTCGCTATGTAATTATAAAAACATCCCCTATCCCCCCCCGCCCCCCTTATCCCCACTACGTGGAGAAAGGGGGGAGAAAACCATTTCTAGGCTAGGTTTTTGCCCCCTCTCCAATTTTTGGGGAGGGGGTT
>JALONZ010000056.1 GCA_025454675.1 Anaerolineae bacterium
TATATCGGCACAAGCGCCATTCAAGCCAATGTATTCCCAATCCCACCCGGTGAATCGCGCCGTATCGAAATCAGCTACAATCAAATTTTGGAAGCGGATAATGGCTTAATTCATTATGTGTTCCCCATGAATACCAACACTATCACCCCGCGCCCCATTGAGCAAATGAGCATTTCGGTGGAGGTGGTGAGCAATGATGTCATCAGCAATATTTATTCACCGTCACATCGGATTGCCATTGTGCGCGATGGCGATAGTGCCTTCCGTGCAGGTTGGGAAGCCAACATGGTGTTATCGGGTGGAGATGATTTTAGCCTGTATTATGCCATTGCCAATGATAATATCAGTGTGAATTTGCTCAGTTATCGTGAAAGTGCCAATCAAGACGGCTTCTTCATGCTCCTGATGCAACCCCCGCTCACGATTCCAGACGACCAAATTTTGCCCAAAGATGTGATTATCGTCCTCGACCAATCAGGCAGTATGGACGGGGTTAAATGGGAACAAGCCAAAGAAGCCACCAGCTATGTCTTGGCGAATTTGAACGCGCGTGACCGCTTTAATGTGGTGGTATTCAGCAGTGGCGTGCGCCTTTATGCCGATGGTTTGCAATCGGTCGAAGAAGCTGATGATGCCGCCGATTGGGTGAATGGTTTATTCCCCGAAGGTGGGACGAATATCGAAGCCGCACTATCTACCGCGTTATCCTTAGCCGATAGCGACCGCTCGACCACGATTTTATTCCTGACGGATGGGTTAGCCACCGAAGGCATCACCTTCACCGATGACATCCTCAGCAGTTTAGCCAGTAAATCGCTGTCTAACACCCGCATTTTCACCTTTGGCGTTGGGGATGATGTGGATACCATTTTGCTCGATAGCATCGCCCGCGATTTTCGTGGGACAACGGGTTATGTCCGCCCCACAGAACGGGTAGATGAAGAGGTTGCCAGTTTATATAACAAAATTAGCGCCCCCGTTTTGACCGATGTTGTCCTCGATTTTGGTGATGCGCGGGTTGAATTGATGTATCCCGCCCAAATTAACGATTTATTCGCAGGTGAACAAATCACACTGGTCGGTAAATATCGTGAAGGCGTGGAAAATTTGACCATCACCCTGAGCGGAACGGTTGGCGGTGTGGCAACGCAATATGTGTATGATAATTTGGAATTGCGCCAAAATGCAGGTGGTGAACCCTTCATCGCACGCCTGTGGGCAACACGGCGCATCGGTGATTTGCTCAATAATATCCGTTTGAATGGTGAAAATCCCGAATTGGTGGAGAGTATCGTCAGTTTGAGCGTGCGTTATGGCATTATCACCCCGTACACCAGCTTCTTGATTGACGAAACCGACATCCTCACACAAGGCGGGATGGATAGAGCCGCACAAGAACTTGAAGCCTCGTCAGCAGGCTTTAATAGTAATAATACGGGTAGCCGTGCGGTGGATGATGCCGACATGATGAATAACATGAATATGGCAGAAGCACCCGCCGCCCCCATGATGATGATGCCAACCCAAACCGCAGGTACAATGAATACCCAACAAATAGACGGCGAATTCGCACAATCTGCACCGATGCAAAATGCGATTACGAATGTCTCAGATAAAACCTTCATCAACCTGAATGGCGTGTGGAATGATACCACCTTCCAACCCGATACGATGGAGACAGTGAAAGTCGAATTTTTGAGTGATGCGTATTTTGACCTGCTCGCCGAAATGCCAGAATTAGCCGATTATTTTGCGCTGGGTGATGCGGTGATTGTGGTGATTGATGGTGTTGCTTATGAGGTTGTAGCGTTAGAAGCGTAATTAATTTAGGGATATGTGATGTTTTTTGTGGCGGACATACGAGGCGTAAGCCTCTAGTCCGCCATTACACACATACCTATTTTGAGGGCGGAATGGCTGACTAGCCCGTGAGGGCGTATGTCAGCCACGTTTTTTTCTACAACGGGCGAATCGGGTGCGATGAATCATAATATGCGCCCACATCAACCATACGATTTGGGCGGCGCATAATCGCCCCAAAGATATATAACACCAGCGAGACACCGAGCGCGATAGAGCCAGTGGTTAAGAAGCCAGTCCCTATCCGTTTGAGCGCATCTAAAATCACCAATGTGACCGATTCTTGTACTTGGGTGGATGCTTGCAAATTGGATGTGGTGGTATCGCGGATAATATCACTTGAAATAGCATCCAACAGGCTACCACTAAATGATGCGCCCATCAACAACACGATAAGCGCAGGCAAAAACAACATCCCGCCCATCCACATCAACAAGCCCTTAAATCCGCTACCGCCAATAATCGCATTTAATAACCAAATGGCGAAGGTGACGGTTGCCGTGACTGTAAACGCGGTTTGAAGCCCCTCAATGAGCGATACATTAGGCAACCCATCCCAATTCATATTGGCATCTTCTGCCAAGTTCCATGTATCGGGAATGCTGTTCACAAAACCCGCTTTATAATCACTCACCACAGCCAAAATTTCGTCATCCGAAACACCCGCAGGTTTACAGGTGGGCAATTTATCGGTGGGGACGAGGGCGCTGGTGGCACAGGTTTCGAGGGCGCGAATATAAGTGCTGGCAAACGCATCGCCTTGTGCGCCACCCAGCGATGCTTTAATGGGGGTTAAATCCACATTTAATGTCAAGCCTGTTTGTGGATTTTCAAAGAAATTGAACAAATTATCCACCAAGCCAACGGTGGTTGTGCGGAGGTAATCGGTTGGCAGGATGGCTTGGGTCGCTTCCACAAGGGCGGGGAAAGCTGTGCTAGATGGGTCTAATACTTGTTGCCCATTCACTTTAAGTTCCGCCAAAAATTCGGGTAAACCTTCTTCACGGAAGGCATTATAGACCGCATCATTATCCGCGACATCCAAATAGAATTGCCTGTCGAATGCCCATGAACGGATTGCCACGAAAAGCAAAAAGGCAAATAACACCCAAATGGTGATGATGATATAAAAGAAAAAGCCAAAACAACCACGCATCTTATGCTCCTTTGATTGTGAATGATTTCATGTCTGATTGTAACGCAAAAATGGATTTCGCCTATTGTGGATACGTGATAAAGACGCATTGAGTTGCGCCTTTATCCTCAAAATAGGCGTAATTGTTTGGGTGGGGTGTTTGGGTCTGGTTGTTCAATGGAAGCCATTTGTTCTGGCGATGGTGCGATGCCCATAGCGCCCCGTTTTTGGCGGATTTCTTCCAGCAACAGGGGAATCCGTTTAATATCGGCTTCCATATCATGCCGTAAGGGGGGATTTCGCAATGCCGCGGCGGGGTGATACAACGGATAATACGCACACCGTTCATCATATTTCGGTTTGCCATGAATGGCGCTAATTTTGGCATCTGGAAAATACCGCGCCATGCTAAAGCGCCCTAATGTAACGATGAGCAACGGGTCTATGATTTTGAGTTGGTCATCTAAAAAATGTTTGCAGGCAACCAATTCATCTGGCGCGGGGTCACGATTTTCCGGTGGGCGATGTTTAATCACATTGGCGATGAACACCTGCCCGCGATTCATGCCGATGAGATTGAGCAGGTAATCCAAATATTGACCCGACCGCCCCACAAATGGCAACCCTTTAATATCTTCCTGTTCGCCTGGGGCTTCGCCGATAAACACAATTTCAGCGTGAATATTGCCATGACCAGGGACGGGATTACGGGTATTTTGATATAACCGACAAGCGGTACAAACTTTGATTTGTTGGGCGATTTCTGCCAATTGTTGGGCGCGGTCATCCGTCGACATCAGCTTCCCTCTTTGATGAATAAGATAGGCATATTGGATTATGCCTATCATAACATAAATCTATTGACCTTGCCCCAATGAGAAGCCCAATTGACCATCAAACCGATACAGATTTTCAGTTTTGATAAAATCGAATCCTGCTTCGCTCATGTTATGGAGCAAGCGCACGATGGATTCGTGAACGATGGTAGCGGTATCCCCTTTCACCTGATAGCGACAACGCCAATGGTCGGTGCAAAAGGTATCGGGATGACCATGGGGCCACACTTTTTGACCACGATTTGTAATCATGATGAGGTCTAGGTCGCCACTATCTACTTTTTTCAGGGCTTCTGCCAGTTCATCTGGATTTCTGCCGTCTGCGGTTTGCCAATCGAGGAACAAATCCACACCAACCAATTCTTTTTTATGCGTCCCCAATTTGACGATATTGGCGGGTTGGGCTTTTGGCAAGGTAACACCATGTGCATAACTAACAGGCGCGAGTTTCTTGGGGAAATCGCCGAGCCGTTCAATCACGGCTTTCACAAAATTATCGGTATTCACCTGACGGGTGCTATTTTCCAGTTGGAAAATGTCTTTGGTATGAATCCCGTCCTCAATGGTGAGCAACCATGCGTTATGAACCCGTTCCGCCGCTTGGGTTTGCCCCATATGGACGAGCATCATCACGCCTGCCATCAATAAACCCGATGGATTGGCGATGCCTAAGCCTGCAATATCCGGTGCAGACCCATGAATGGCTTCAAACATAGATACTTTTTCGCCCACATTTGCCGACCCCGCCAACCCCACCGACCCCGTGAGTTCGGCAGTAATATCCGACACGACATCGCCGTATAAATTGGGCATGACGATGACATCAAAGCGTTCTGGTTGGGTTGCCGCCCGCGCCGCCCCAATATCAATAATCATGTGTTCGGTCTCAATTTCGGGATATTCGGTGGCAATTTCATCAAAAATTTTATGAAATAAACCATCGGTCATCTTCATGATGTTGTCTTTGGTGAAGCAGGTCACTTTTTTGCGATGATTACGACGGGCATATTCAAAGGCATAGCGCACAATCCGCTCACTACCCGGTCGGGTGATAATTTTGAGGGTTTGATAAACTTCACTGGTTTGCCGATGTTCAATGCCCGCATACAAATCTTCTTCATTTTCGCGCACAATGATTAAATCTACTTTAGGATGCTTGGTGCGGACGAAAGGATGAAATGAGCGGGTCGGGCGGACATTGGCATATAAACCAAGTGTCTTTCGCATGGTGACGTTGATACTTTTATACCCGCCACCTTGCGGGGTGGTGATAGGGGCTTTATATAACACGCCTGTGCGGGCTAACGATTCCCATAAATCGGGTTCAATACCATTGCTATTGCCACGCAGATATACTTTTTCGCCAATCTCAACGGTCTCAATTTCAAACTGTGCGCCACCTGCCTCTAAAATTTCGAGGCAGGCATCCATAATTTTGGGTCCAATACCATCGCCATGCGCGACTGTAATATGGGGTTTTTGCGTCATATCCTATACTCCTACTAGGTGATAGGTCTGTAAGGGCGCAACATGTTGCGCCCTTACTTATAAGTAGCACACCAAGAACGCCCAATTTGTTTTATCACACGAAAAATTGGTCAGATTATAACATGGCACTTATTGGTTGCGTAGAATCGGTTATAATGGCTCATTATTCCCTTATCCAACTGAGACACGACTTATGAGCGAACTTCTGACAACCATGATTAACGTGATTGCGCCTATTTTGTTGATTGCCGCGTTTGGTGCATACCTGAATCGGCGCTTCAAATTAGAACGGCGCACCTTATCCACTGTCCTCATCTATTTATTCATCCCCGCGCTGGTCTTGGAAGGCATGACGAATGCACGGGTTGGCAATGACCAGCTCATCCGCATGATGCTATTTATTTTTATGGGATGTGCGTCTCTCGCGCTGGTTGGATGGCTCATCGCTAAAGCCATGCGACTCGATTTTATGACCACCAACGCCTTCATTTTGTGCGTGTTGATGATAAATGCCGCCAATTATGGCATTCCGTTTAATCGTTTTGCCTTTGGGCAATCGGCGGAACAATTGGCGGTGGTGTATTACATCGCATCGGCAGTTGTGAGCAATACGCTGGGGGTGTATTTTGCGTCACGCGGCAATAGTACATCGGCACGAAGCGCGATGATGAATATTTTCAAATTGCCCATGCTCTATGCAATGGTGATTGGGCTTATTCTCAATCAAGCCGGTATTTTTATTTATGCGCCCGCCGATATGCCCAACGCGCCCGCCTTGCCCTTGCCCATTGCCCGCATCATTGATGTGGTATCAGATGCGACAGTCCCGATGATGTTGGTATTGCTAGGGGTGATATTGAGCGAATCGCATTTTACATTCAAACGGATTATGCCCATGCTCGCCGCCAGTGGTGTAAAATTGGTTATTGCACCTTTAATTGCCATTTTTATCATGGCGCTGTTAGGGATAGATGGGCTTACCCGTCAGGTGGGCATTGTGCAGTTATCTATGCCAGTAGCCGTGTTGACCAGCGCCCTCGCATCTGAATTTGATGGCGATGCCGAATTTGTGGCAGGTGTCATCCTCATCAGCACACTGGGGAGTATCATCTCATTGAGTGTATTGGTCACTTTGGTGGGATGATATATAATGTAAACATCAATAGACGTGAGGAAACCCTATCATGACCTTTACGATAATGCCGATGACGGCAGAAGAATTTGACCAATATGCCTTGTTGCCAGAAAATGACGACAAGCTATTAGAATATATTGTGGGGGAGATTTTTAATAAAATGCCATCAAATCCGTATGCGTCTAAAATTTCAGCACGTTTTGTTAAAGTCATCTCCATTTTTGTGGATGATAATGATTTAGGGCATGTTACAACCGAAGCAGGTGGGTATAAAATTGGGTTTGGTGAACGTTATGCGCCTGATGTGGCATATGTATCGAAAGACCGCCAATCCGAATTGAACACCTCTGGTTATAATGATGTCCCGCCCGATTTGGCGGTAGAAGTGGAATATCCCACCGATTTAGCATCGGAAAAGCGCCTGCGCTATAAAGTCACCCATTATTTGAATGTGGGGACAACGGTTTGGGTGGTGTATCCAGAGGCAAAGACGGTTGAGGTGTATGTCCCTGGTCAATCTGTGCAATTTCTATCCGAAAAAGATACCCTCACGGGTGGCGCTGTGCTACAGGGGTTTAGCGTACCACTCAGTGAGGTGTTCAAATAACCGATGAGGACGTAAAGGAATAGGTTCATTGGCAATACTTAAACCAGATGAATTAAATATTATCAGTCACAGCGAAGAGCAAACGCGCCGTTATGGGGCAAAATTGGGCATGTTACTGCGTAAAGGCGATGTGATATGCCTATCGGGGGATATGGGCGCGGGCAAAACCGTGTTCACCAGTGGCATCGGCACGGGTTGGGGGTCATTATACCCTGTCACAAGCCCAACCTTTGTATTGGTACATGAGCATAAACGCGAAAAAGACCGCCAACGCTTATATCATTTAGATTGTTATCGGCTCGAAAATCCGCGCGATGTGGTTTCAATTGGCTTTGATGATTTACTCGATTCTGGCACACTCATCATCGAGTGGCCCGAGCGCATCGAAAGCGCCCTACCGAGTGCTTATTTATGGGTAGATTTGCGCGTGGTGGATGATACCCGTCGCAACCTGATTTTCAAGGGCAATAGCCCCTATTATTTGAACCTTATCACCACCTTCAGAGAAAAAACTTTCGGGGCATAAATATGATTTTAGCCATAGATACCGCAACCCGTTTTATCAGCATCGCTTTGCATGATGGTCACACACTCCTCATGGAGCAAACATGGCAAAGTGATAATTTGCACACCGAACAACTCGCGCCTGCCATTCAACAATTATTCAAATTTACCGAAACATCTCCCGACCAACTCAGCGCAATCGGCGTGAGCATCGGACCGGGGTCATACACAGGCTTACGCATTGGTGTGGCAATGGCGAAAGGCATGTGCGCGGTGCATAACCTGCCCCTCATCGGCATGAGTACACTGGATTTACTGGCGTATTCACATGGGCAACATCCCGCCAATACGGGTTTGGTGGCGATTGTGGCGGCGGGTCGCGGACGTGTCATTGTCAATAGTTATCGCTGGAAAAAAGGTGTTTGGCAAAGCCACAGCCAACCACGCCTGATGACATGGGAAAAATTGATTGAAACGTTGGACGGCGCGGCGGTCATCACAGGCGAAATTAATTCGCATGGGCGCGACATCCTCGAAAGTGCCATCACATCGGGCAAACCGATTAGCATCGCATCCCCTGCCACACGCGCACGGCGGGCAGGCTTTTTAGCCAATTATGCGTGGGAGCAATTCCGCGCCACCGAAGATAAATCTGTTTTTGAGCCGAATAAACTGATACCCATTTATATGCAAGATGAGACCACCCCATGAGCGCCATTTTACGCTATATGCACCTCACCGACATCCGTGAAGTGGTTGTGATTGACCGCCTGTCCTTCACCCCTGCTTGGTCGGAGCAATCATATGCGTATGAAGTATCGAAAGCCCCAACCAGCCACATGATGGTGATGCAATCTCTATTCGATAATACCTCACGATGGCGCAGGTTCATCCGCCCATTCACCAATTCTGGGGGTAAAATTTTGGGGTATGCAGGCATGTGGATGATTGCCGATGAAGCCCATATCAGCACGATTGCATCCCACCCTGATGAACGCGGTAAAGGGGTTGGCGAGATGATTCTGGCATCACTCATTCAAAAAGCGGTACATCATCAATCGGCATATGTGGTTTTAGAAGTGCGCGTGAGCAATGTCATCGCGCAAAATTTGTATCACAAGTATGAGTTCACCATTGTGGATAGGCGTGCTAATTATTACCACGATAATCGTGAAGATGCGTTTGATATGCGCCTCGATTTATCTGAACCAGAACGCATTGCGCGGTTGAAAGCGCGGTATTATGCCATGTTGCAAAAATTAGATTG
>JALONZ010000057.1 GCA_025454675.1 Anaerolineae bacterium
CAATGGCGCGTGCGATTTGTATCCCACGTTGGTCATCGTATGCCCGCAATTGCTCGCGCCGTGTGATGACTGTCCCAACCAACCCCGATGCGTACAGGCTGGAATAGGCATCGCCCAGTCCATCCACAAAAAAGATAGGGATACCGCGCTCGGCACAGGCTTTGATGACATCTGCGGATAACGAAACGCCTTCCGATAAAATGTGAACACTTTGCAAGTGGAGTAGGGGCGCTTGTATCAACACATCCCCTTTTTTGGTCACTTTGAGGCGTTCTTGGTATTTGCCGATATGGGTGCCGAATTGCTCGGCGATGAGGTGTTCGATGACGGGCATGGTTTTGGGTCTCCTTTTATAATCAATATCCCCCATCCCCGACCCTTCCCCCACCGAGTAGGGGAAGGGAGTAAGGCAAAACGCATTCTATCCCCCCTCTCCATGTAATGGGGAGGGGGTTAGGGGGTGGGGATGAATCGTATGGCGGGGTGGGTGGGCATGACAGGTTATATCATGCCCAAGCGGGGTGATTATTTTTCGCGGATGATGCGATACCAGCCGTTGCCTTTAATCGCATCCTTGCCGACATGCAAACTTTGCCCCCACAGGAGCCAGGGTAAAAGGGGTGCGAGGTCGCCTTCCCACCGAAAACGTCCGATGATGCCCCCGGTTGGGGTATAACGGTCTTGGCGGGCGCTCCCGCTCCATGTATCTGCCCATTCGGTTTCATCATAGGTGGTGCGGATGGTTTGGGCGTGCGCCTTCAGTGTGGTGGATAGATTGCGCCAATCATCAATCGTGGCGGGGTTATCATTCTCGGCGTAAAAGGTGGTCAGGGCTTGCACCCGCTCCAATAGCCGTCCCATAAACACGGCGGGGTCGGGATATTTAATCAGTTTATCGGCATGGGTCAGGCGGGCGGGCGTGATGAGTTGGATGATGATTTTATCGGGGCGCAAATCCGCGACTTGCTCATCAATCCGCGCGGGCGTGATTTGTAGGGTGGGGGCTTGGACGACCCATTTTTTCATCAGGTCACGATGCGCGTCATACAGTGGGTTATATTCGGTGATGGTCAATAATTCAAACCGTCCGCGCCCTTTGCCAATGCCATTGCGCCCCATTTTTTGCACCGCCCGCGCCACATAAGGGATAAAATTTTGTGCCTTGCCGATGAATGTGAAGCCGAACAACATTTTTTCGCCCCGTTCATACACCCGCGCGGGCGGTGGTTCGACGGTGATGGGGCGTGCGGTATGGTTGCCCCGCGTGCTTTCCGGATTTTCGGCATTCAGTAGCCAACAGGTGGGGCAGGTCTTGGCGTGGTCTGGCGATTGTTGGATGGCGAATGGCTCGGTGCAAAAATTTTCGCTCATGGCTTGATACAACGCGCCCCGCAATGGCGACCCCGTTGTATCCTGAAAGACGATGCTTTCGGTCGCCCGCACAGTGAAAAACAGGTGTTGCAAGGTGAATCCGCTTGTAAAATGTAAATGATTCAGGTTATCGGTGGTCATGCGTCTTCATCCTCAAGGCTATCTTCACTCGGATTTTTGGCTTTTTCAACCGCCTCATGCAGGCGCAAGCCATATTCGGCATCATATGGGACACGCACATGGGCAAAAAATTCACCTTCTGGGATTTGGGTCAATAGTCCATGCCCGCGCAGTTGGTGATATTGCCCGTTGGTGACATTGACAAGGTATTGATTCGCCTCAATAAACAGACGTTTTTCAATCGCATCGGCATAATCATTCTCGCTGGCAACTGGCAACACCTGCGTGCCATCGAACAATTTATAAAATTCCTGCATGATGCCTATATCCGCCGATTCAAATGGCTTAACGACACCTAACGCGCATTTTTCAAATTCGACTTGGGCATTTTGATATTCTGTCTGCCATTGTTCGGCAATCGCGCCCGCATAAATGTGTGCCAGCATCGCATCCACCTGCGCTTCATCAATCGGTTGCCCGTCATATTCGGCGCGTAGCACAGCCACACTCTGCATCACCATCGGCTCATCATAGGGCTTATAATTGCCATCATAGGGCGTGGTCATGATATGCACATCGCATAAAATTTGCGCTTTGCGCCCGCGATTCACGCGCCCAAAACGTTGGAGCATGGCTTCCAGTGGGGCGGGTTCGGTGAACAGGGTGTCAAAATCCACATTTAGGCTGACTTCGACCACCTGCGTGGCGATGACAATCACACGGCGGCGCTTTTTTGCGCCAACGCCGCATAATTGCATCAGCAACTGTTCTTTATCACGGCGGTCTTGCCCATTGAAGCGCCCATGCAACAGCATCACATCCCCGCCCGATTCGGTGAGGGGTGCAAATCCGCGCCCTTTGAATTGGTCATACATCATCTGCGCGGTTTGCACCTGATTGCACACCACCAGCACCGCCTTCTCTTCCTTATATAAGGCGATAATGCGCTCCATCTGAGATGAAATATCACCGTCTATAAAGCGCACGGTATGACGCTTGGACGCATCAAATACGGCTTGGTCGGCGCGGACTTGATGCACCTCACCCAAGGCGGTTTGTAGGGCGTGTTGGATGAGCGGGGGCAGGGTGGCGGTCATAATCAAAAAGCGGGCGCGGAAGTGTTTTGCCAAATAGCCCATATAGGTGATAATCAGGGCGAGGCGTTTGGGGTCATAGGCATGAATTTCGTCAAAGATGAACAACGCATCGGCATAATCCAGCAACAAGGCTTCGTACCCCTTGAGGGCATAGGCGGCTTTGAGCATCTGATATGGGCTGAATACCTGAATCGGATAATAATTCAGTTGGGCGCGATTTTTGATATTGCGGGCGCGGTCGGATGATGTTTTGGCTTTTTTATTTTTGACCTCATCGCTATCTTTTTCATCGCCATCCATCGCATCCTGATAAAATTTGAGGACGGAACGGCTGTGTTGGATGGTCACTTGGCTATTAGAATCATCGGTGAAGGGAATTTTTTGGTCATCTGGTGCAGGCGGGGCAAAATAATCTTGCCACAGCCGATTCGCCATGGCGTTCATGCTGGCTTGATAGGGCAGGGTATAAAATAGGCGTGAGGCGGGCTTGTGGCGCATTTGTGCCGTTGCCCATAAAATGGCGGCTTCGGTTTTGCCACTGCCGGTTGGCGCAATGAGGATGGTGTGTCCCAGTGGGACGTGTTGCATCTCCCACTGATGTGAGCGCATGAGGTCATGTGGGGCTTGGTTCAATTTTTGACTGAGCCTGTTAAATGGTTTCATGGCGTGGTCGGTGTTGAGCAACGGGTCGGGGAATTTGCCCACGCCCGCGCTGGCGCTGTGGTCGGAGGTGAGGATTGCCCCGCGATAGAGTAGGGTGTGATGTTTGTCAGTGGCGGGCAAGGTATCGCGCCAACGGAAAAAATCGCGTAGTGCCTTATAAATGGCATCGGCAAAAGGTTGTGCTAGGGCTTCATCGAGGGGCATCAAGGTGGGCGATACGCCCCAAAAGCCCAATTCATCTGCCCATGCCTTGCCACATTCCGCCAACCAGCGCCATAACCCAATTTTGACCTCACCCGAAATTTGGTCGGCTAAAAAGGCGTACCGTTCATCATAGAGGGCGCGAATATCATCCAAAACATCTTTTTTTTGTTTTGCGCCCCCATACATAAAATCAATGCGTTCTGCATCTTTATGATGGGCGATGATGACGGCAATCACCGCTTCACGGTCGGGGTGTTTTTTGGGGAACAGCCAATCAACAAAGGCGAGCGACACAATTTCGTGGCGGTGTTTATCGGTTGACCATTGCCCCTTCACCCCATTCAATACATCCTGAAAACCCCGCGCGGCTTTGCCAAAATCGTGGAGCAAACAGCCCCAAAACATCCGCGCCCAAAAGCGATTATCGCCCCAAGCAGGATGTAAACGCCTCATATCCACGAGGCGTTCAATCACTTCAAGGGTGTGTTGGACGAGTGTTTGCCCGCCCATATCCGCGCTTTTTGCCATCACGCGCATCTCATCTAACCAATGTGGATACACCCGCATCATTTACTCACTCCTCACCATCAAACGAATGGAGATAAATCGCCCGTTGGTGGGTGGGATATTTGTTGTGGTGTGGGCTTTGCGGGTCTATCCATAAATATTGCTTGGCACGATTCACCTCTGTCTCGAAGGTGAGCATCATGCGCTCATTTTCGTCCTCATCTTCATCCGCTTCGGGTGGGGCAGGGGGGAAGACAGCGATGCCCGTGAGCATGACATAGGGTGTATTTTGCACCTGACGGCGACGCGGGTCGATATAACGGGGCATGGTGACGGGTATCATGCGCTGATTCAAAAAGGTGCTATAGCGCAGGGGCAACAAGGTGTGTTCATAATAGCCCACCTCGGCGCGGTGCAATTGGCGCAGTTGGATGTTGCTATAGGTCATCAAATCTTGGGAGCGCCCCAAATTTACCGCGTAATACGGATGAATCAGCGCGTTTCCCAACGCATTCAGTTGCGCCATATCGGGGTGATGAATATAGAGGAGCAAATTCGGCTTAAATAACAATTCGCGGTTAACCGGTTTAAGTTGTTTATCAATATCTGGCACCTCAAAATGCAGATGTTCCATATAATCTATAAACCGACCGCTATGGGTGAAGCGATAACCAAAGCGCCACCCGTCTTTGGGCAAATAATCACCAATGGCGCTACTCAAATGCCCATAAATGGTAGACGGGGGTGGCATCTCGAAGGTGGGTTGATACCCCTGTGTGAAATAGGGGTATCGGAAAGATGTCACCCACCCAGTGATTTCAATCGTTAATACGGGTAGGGTTTCCATAATATTTATTCATCCAATAGGTGCGGGTTATTGGCAAGATACCCCGCGAGATTGTCGAAGGCGGTTTGGGGGGTTGTCACAAAAATATCGGGATTAGCAGGCACTTTTGCCAATTCTTCGGGTAAGTAACCGGGTTTCCAACCGATATATATTGGGGAGCGTAGGGTATCTTGATTGACTAAATTATCAAAAACTTGTTGGAACACATCCGCATTAAATACCGGCACGCCGTTGCGATGGGTGAATACATATTGGAACGGGTTATTGCCCCCACGAATGACGGCGCTGATGGATACGGCGGGCGCGACATCGGTGTAATGCAAGGTTTGTTTTGCGCCACCATCCAGCCGACCAATCCCTTTTAATAAGGAAGCCACACGGCGCACGCGCTCATCACTGGGCAGGCGATATGCCAATTCTCCCTCAAGGTGTTCTAAGCCCGCTGATTGTGCTTGTTGACGGCGCATCTCATCCAAATTGACGAAACCGGTGCGCCGACGATAGAAAAATTTACCTGCCATGCCCAAATTGAGCGAGACCGCGCCGACTAGGGTTGTTCGATAAAATTGATGTTCGTATGGCACCGGATTATCTTCTTGACGGGTCATGGTGCCAAAATCGGCGGTGATATTTACGGGCGAAATGGAGACAAACGTACTCACACGCAAGGGCGCGACACGGGTGACAGTGGCTTTATCTTCGGCATCGGGGGTTTCTTCGCCTTTTTTCTTTTTGCCACTGCCTTTTGGCGCACGCATATAGCCCATCAGGTCGTCATCATGATAGGTAATGGGGTCGGCGGCGGTATAGGCAATTTTTTCCTCACGTTGGATGGGCGATTCGCTCCACGCAATATCTTTGGCATTGGTCAGGGTTTGGCGTAACCAATAACGGAAGGCTTGCGCCGATACATACGGGTAGTTTTTGCCGTCTTGTGTGCGAATAAATTTGACAGCGGCGGTGTTTTCGGTGCGGGCGTTGGGAATATCTTCCCCCGAATTATTTAGGGCAGATGCGGGTGCATCAATCAGGATGAGGCTTGTGATGAATGACATAGTATATGTTCTCCTTTGGATGTGATAATTATTCAGATTCTTTTTCAGTAGCTTCTAAAACGGCGCGGTTGTTTTCTATCCAATCATTGCTCAGTTGCTCAATGATGCGGATGATGAGCAAATCCATTGCCAAGCGCCAATCAGCATGAACGCCAAACCCGGAATCGGGGGTTACACGGTCTCCGACTTCATCTTCAATAAAGAAGACCTTAATAAATTCATCATATGGGATAAGTGTAACGGCGCTTTTTTCTTTAGCCGCATTAGCAATCCGAATGAGTTCGCGCCGAAACTCATAATCCCCTTTTGAATTGTATAATTTGCCATAGACCCGCGCATCATGGTCTTGAATATAACGCGCAAGGCGGTCTCCGAATTGCTTAATTGCTTCTAAACGTTCTTTATCCATGTGCATCACCTTTACTAAAAATAGACCAATTAAATCCCAAGAAATGACCTCGCGTTCTTTGAGTGCGTTATAGTCGTGACGCGGGTCTTGCTTGTCCTTGCTATGTGAGGGGGGTTGGCGCAATAAATAACGCCGTAAAAATGTGGGGGCATTGGCGGGCAGGGTGAATAAATCTTCATATAGATAATTCAAATCATCATATATGATTTGTTTTACCCCATCCGCATCGGCTTCTTCCTCTTTTTTAGAGGATTTTTCCATGCGTTGCGCCCGAAATGTAATCTCATTCCAAGCCCGTTCATACCTGCGACTTGCTGATACCATAAATTCAATTACCATTGATTGAAGTGGGATAATATCAATACTAGGAGATGCGCCACCCGCCACAAAATGATAGGCTGTAACCGATGTGTTGACCGGCTTCTCACGGGCGACCATCAACAGGGCTTCAATGAGATGTGTTTTAGCATTTTTATAATTGGGCATTTTTTCTAGCCCCTGCATTTGGAAGGTGATATCATTTTTTGCCATGATCTTTTTTGTGAGTTCAAGCAACAATGATTCATCATAACTATGCACCACGAAGGCTTTGCCTTTTGATGTGAGCATCGCCATGGGCATGGCTAGGAGTGCTAATAAGCACCAGCCACTAATTGGCAACAATGCGTGCGCCTCTGGAAAGAAATTATAGGTATTCCCTCCCGGTATCATCGGAATAAATTGTTGCGAGACGCGGATGAGTGCAGGATCATTAGAAAAACGGCACAATTCACCTGCATCTGCAACAATTTCATCCACCAAAATAGGGTCACTTGGTTTTAATTGCCATAGGTGAAAATAACGATTCAATAAATCGCGCCGTCTGGGGAAGGTGGCAGGTTTTTTAACATCTTGAACCAGCGCAAAGGGGGCATTAGAAAATACACTAAATGTCAAAAAGCCAGCCATCGCGGGGGTGATATAAATATCCAGCGCCCGCGTGATGAACGCCTCAATATCCTCTGCTGTCACATCTTCGGGGCGCGATTTGCCCGCGTGGGCAGTGAGTACCGCCACCCCCACATCAATAAATGGATGCCCAATATACCGAATAATCATCAATTTTGTCCTCTCTACTCATCGTGCAAATATAAATTCATGGCACGGCGCAAATCATCCGTGATGCGTTCCCGAAAACTGGCAGGCGCAAGCACCTGAACATCGGGTCCCCAACTGCGTACCCACGATAAAATCTCCAAATCGCCCGCCAAATCTGCCGTCCATAACACACTGCCATCACTTAGCACCTGTTTTTGCTCGGTGGGATGAAAGACTTGCTCCATGACCCGATTAGCCACATGAGGCAAAAAGCGCAATTCAAAATGGGTGGTTTGTTGCCCATACCAAATGCCCCATGAATGCTTGAGCAGGTCAATCAGGCTAAATTTTTGGCGCTCGATGGCGATTCTTTCATCTTTACCCAAAATTTCCACCGCGTGAATGCGGTCAGTTTTGAAGGTTCGCAAATCATCACGGTCAAATGCCCACGCGATGATGTATGTGCCATCGCTCAAAACGGCGGGTTCAACCCAAAAAATGGCAATTTTATAATACTCCAACTCATTTTGGCGGGCTTTTTGATAGGCAATCTGCGCCACGCTATCGTTTAGCCATGCCTGAATCAATAATTCCCAAACGCGATTATGACCCTCTGGCATGGGGCGTTCTTTTTCGAGATATTGCACCGATTCGTGTAACAGGCTCACCAAATCGGGGCGCTGGAGGGCATCAGCCACCTGATTGAGGGCGCTAATCATAAAATGGGGGGCGTGGCTGGTTTGGCGGATATATCGGCGGAGCGCCAAATAGATGATGACTGCCTCTTTGGGTGTGAATGACAACCGATAGGGGCTTTTGGTCATTTCGAGCCGATAGCGCCCGCGTTCATATTCATGTTCTGTGATGATGTAACCGTCATCCATCAATTCTTGCAGATAGCGATAAGCCGTAGACGGATTGCAGTCTAGGGCTTCGCTCAATTCGCGCGTGGTGATGCCGTCACGATTTTGCCGTAATAGTGAGATGGTCTTTTGCAGTAATTTTTGCTTATTCGTCATATAATTTTACATTTCATGCGGTGCAATTTCCCAACCTAAATCTATTATACATAATAATGTTTGCAAAAACTGCAAAGAGTTGGTTAGAATGTGGTAATTTTTGCAAGGAATGGCTTGTGTGCTGGTTGATAGGGTCATAGGGACTGCCTTGCCCTGTTTAGCGCCCAGCGTAAGAAAAGAATTATCTCTCAATCCTGCCTTAACGGTGGTTTCTGCCTCTGAACCCTACAAAATGGCGGGGGGGTATTGCACTAAAGGGGCTAAAAATCGAAATATTTGGGTGGTTGTAGGGATGGCATTGTTGCCGTCCCATTTGCACCAAGTTAAGGCATTTTATCCCCTCCCCAAAAATTGGAGAGGGGCTAGAACACAGCTTAGAATGGTTTTCACCCCCTTTCTCCACGTAGTGGGGATAAGGGGGCTGGGGGGATAGGGG
>JALONZ010000596.1:0-2663 GCA_025454675.1 Anaerolineae bacterium
GATGTGGAATTAGAACGCCGACAAGCAGGGTATGGGTCGGGCGGGCGGATGCAAATTGAACGCGACCAAGTTCGCATCACATCAGGCGTGATGAACGGATTGACCACAGGCGCACCGATTGCCCTCACGGTAGATAACCGTGATTTTAAGAATTGGAAAGAAAAAAACATCGCCCCCATCACCACACCGCGCCCCGGTCATGCCGATTTGACGGGTGCGCTGAAATATGGCTACCGCGAACTACGCTTGTCATTAGAACGTGCCAGCGCCCGCGAAACAACCATGCGCGTGGCGGTTGGGGCGGTGTGTCGCAAATTTTTGGCGCAATTCGGCATCTCCATCGGCGGGTATGTGGTGCAAATTGGCGCGGTGAAAGCCATTTTGGATGAAACACCCGACCATCACGATTTATATACCCGCGCCGAAGCCAGTGATGTGCGCTGTCCGTTCCCTGATGTTGCCGAAGCCATGCACGAAGCCATCCGCCAAGCCAAAATCGAAAAAGATACGCTCGGCGGGATTTTTGTGGCGTATGCGACAGGTGTGCCTGTTGGGTTGGGGTCACATGTGCATTGGGATAGGCGACTGGATGCGCGGATTATGGCGGCGATGGTCAGCATCCAAGCCATGAAAGGCGCTAGCAACCGCGCGGGTGGGCTTGAGGGGGGTATCACCACAGGCGACCCGATTGTTGTGCGGGTTGCCATGAAACCGATTGCGACCATGCTACGCGGGGCGGAATCGGTCAATTTAGCCACAGGTGAACCCGAATTGACCACGTATGAACGCAGTGATTTTTGTGCTGTACCGCGTGCCGTGCCGATTGGTGAAGCGATGCTGGCGTATGTGGTGGCAGAAGCCTTACTCGAAAAATTGGGCGGGGATAGCCTTGATGAAATGCGCCCGCGTTATGAAAAATTGCGCCAAAATCGGCTGTCTGATGTGCCGATGGATAATGTGGATTGGCGGTTTGGCTTTGAATGAGAATCGGCTGGCAAATATCGTTTTGGCGGGGTTTATGGGTGTTGGCAAATCCACCGTTGGGCGCTTACTTGCTGACCGTTTGCGCTGGCAATTTGTGGATACCGATGAAGAAATTGTGGCGCGAGTGGGGATGAGCATCCCCGACATTTTTGAAGCGCAAGGCGAGGCGGGTTTTCGGCGTTATGAAGATATTGTCTGTCAATCGGTTGCCTTGCGTGATGCACATGTGATTGCAACAGGTGGGGGGATGGTGATTAATCCCAATAACCGCGCCGTATTAGCCTCTACGGGCTTATTGGTGTATCTTCATGCCGATGTTGAAGCCATTCGCACACGATTAGGCGAAATTGCCAAAGCGGGCAGACCGCTCGCATGGGGTTGGGAAGACCGTTATGAAGCGCGTTTGCCGATTTATGAGACATTGCCGTATAAAATTGATACAACCGACCTCACCCCGTATCAAGTCACAGATAGGTTGATTGAACTATGGAAACAGACATACAAGTAAATTCACCCGATGGCACATACCCGATTCGCATCCAAAATGGGATTTTAGGGACGATAACCCATTATTCCCAATTGGGTTTGAATCGTCCGCCTTTGGTGATTACGGATAGCAATCTTGCGCCCCTTCATGCCCAAGCCTTTGCCGATAAAATTGGCGCGTCTTGCGCGGTGATGCCCGCAGGTGAAGCGAATAAGCACCTCAGCACCGTTGCGAATTTATATAGCGATGCCGTGAAAGCCAAGTTGGATAGGGGAAGCGCGATTATCGCATTTGGTGGCGGGGTGGTGGGTGATGTGGCGGGGTTTGTCGCATCCACTTATTTACGCGGGGTGGGTTTCATCCAAATTCCGACCAGTTTATTGGCGATGGTGGATTCTAGCGTGGGCGGAAAGGTGGGTGTGGATTTGCCAGAAGGCAAAAATCTGGTCGGCGCGTTCAAGCAACCGTTAGCCGTTTATATTGATAGCGATGTGTTAGGCACCTTACCCGCCCGTGAATGGATTTGTGGCATGGCGGAGGTCATCAAACACGGTTTATTGGCGGATGAAGGCTTATTGAATCCCGATTTGCATCATGTAGCGCGTGCTGATGAATTGGTGAAGCGGGCGGTACAAGTGAAAGTGGGTGTTGTCCAACGTGACCCCTATGAACATGGGGAGCGGGCGCATTTGAATTTGGGTCATACGTTTGGTCATGCCGTTGAACAAGTGACACACTATGAATGGGCGCATGGTGAAGCGGTGGGGATTGGGCTTTTATTGGCGACCATGCTCTCACATCGGATGGGATTTTGTGATGAAGCGTTGATTGCGCGTGTGGAAGGTATTTTAACCCAAATCGGCTTGCCGACACGCCTCAATGGGCTTGACCCAGAAGCGATTTATAGTGCCATGTTCACCGATAAAAAACGCAAAGACGGGCAATTGCGCTTTATTTTGCTAAAAGGGGTTGGACAGCCGTTCATTGCGGAAAATGTGGCAAAAGACGATGTGATTGCGGTATTATCGGCAATAAGATGATGATAATGTTGTGGCTGACATACGACCCTAAAGGGTCTACTACAGCCATTACACTGTGCGTTTTCCCAACATCGTCCGCACAACATAGTGCAGACATCGGACGCAGGGGGTTTGTGGCTGACATACGAGGCTGAAGCCTCTAGTCAGCCATT
>JALONZ010000596.1:2669-4869 GCA_025454675.1 Anaerolineae bacterium
ACTAGCACGCAGTGCGTATGTCGTCCACCAGACACGCCGCTACGGTGCGTCCGATGTTCGTAAACAAAAATGCGGATGATGTTCGTAAACAGTACAACACCCTAAAAATAGGTAGGCACGTAAGTGCGTATGTCCGCCATAGAGGAAATATATATGACCAAAAAAATCTTACTCCTTAACGGACCCAACCTGAATTTACTCGGCTCGCGCGAGCCAGAAGTGTATGGGTCACAGACACTAGACGATATTATCGGGTTGGCACGGGCGCATGTTCGCCCATACGCAATCGAATTACGTGCGGAACAATCGAATCATGAAGGGGTGCTGATTGACACTTTGCATGATGCTCGCAATTGGGCGGACGGGGTGGTGTTTAATCCGGGTGCCTATACACATACATCAATCGCGTTGCGGGATGCGATTAGTGGCATCAAAATTCCTGTCATCGAAGTTCATCTATCCAATATCCATGCGCGGGAAAATTTTCGTCACACCTCTATGATTGCGCCTGTTTGTGTGGGGCAGATTAGTGGATTTGGGTGGCGTGGGTATCTGTTGGCATTAGATGCACTATTGGGACAATTGGGCATTTTGCCACCCCCGCAATTGTAGAAAAGTCGTAATTTGGGATTATTGTTTGTTGGTACATTTTGACATAAGACAGATTCCATATCTTTTTGTACAATACTATGCACAACAGGTTTTGTAAGGGCGCAACATGTTGCGCCCTTACGGACGTTAAGTGATATTCGTGTAGAAAATAAAGGTGTGGTGATGACGACCAAAGAAGCCATTTTATCTGCCATAAAACAACATCATATCCGATTCATAGATTTGTGGTTCACCGATATATTCGGTGTGGTCAAAAGTGTGACGCTCCCCGCGAGTGAAGCCAATGATGTGCTTGAACATGGCACACATTTTGACGGCTCATCGCTGGATGGATTTGCGCGGGTTGCCGAGAGTGATATGCTCCTCATCCCCGATTTGAACACATTCGCCACCCTCCCATGGACAGATGGCGATGAAAAAACAGCCCGCCTGATTTGCTCTGTGTATACGCCACAAGGTACACCTTTTATCGGCGACCCGCGTTATATCCTTGCGCGGGCGTTACAAATGGCTAAAGAGATGGGCTATGGCTTCAAAATTGGCGTGGAAATGGAATTTTTCTTATTCAAATTGGGTGCGAATGGTCGCCCCGATTTATCTGCGCCATTTGATGATGCCAGTTATTTTGATTTGCCCACCGAAAAAGCCAGTGGGGTGCGTCGTAAGATGATAGCTACCCTCAACGCGCTGAAGATTGGGGTGAATGGGGCGCATTCAGAGATTGGGCGCGGACAGCACGAAATTGAATTTAATTATGATGATGCGTTGGTCACGGCAGATAATTTGCTCACGGCGCGGGTGGCACTTCGCACAATTGCCATGCAAATGGGATTGCATTGCACCTTCATGCCCCGCCCATCTGCCCAACAACCGGGTTCGGGTTTACATTCGCATCAAAGTTTGCATGATGCCAAGACGGGGGAAAATGTATTTGCCGATGTTGACCATGAATACGGTTTATCTACCACTGCCAAGCACTTTTTGGCGGGACAATTGGCACATGCCCGCGCCATGACCGCCATTCTATCGCCACTGGTCAATTCATATAAACGACTTGGACAGAGTTTTGAAGCACCTGTGTATGTCAGTTGGGCGCATACCAACCGCGCCGCCCTCATCCGTGTGCCTGTCATCACCAAAGGCAAAGAGGCACATACACGCCTCGAATTGCGTTCACCAGACCCTAGCACCAATCCCTATTTGGCGGCGGCGGTGATGCTTATGGCAGGGTTAAAAGGGATTCAGGCGGGGCTAGAATTGCCAGACCCCTTAGAAGAAACGCTGATTGAGCAAAAGCGCAACCGTATACGCTCGCTCCAACGCCTGCCAACCACACTTGGCGAGGCATTAGAGGCATTGCACACAGATGATGTGATGATGGATGCGCTTGGGGAATACATCGCAGACCGCTTTTTGCAAGCAAAACAGCAGGAATTTGATGAATATAACCAAACCATCACCCAATGGGAATTAGACCGCTATTTGGAACGGTATTAATGCGTTGATACCTTGTTCCGTTGGGTGATTTTATGAATGCGGTGTAAGGCTCTATCGGCATCATGAGGGGCAACGACCAGTGATAAACTGG
>JALONZ010000058.1 GCA_025454675.1 Anaerolineae bacterium
TGACACAATCGCTCACATGGGGCGACCGCTTTGACCAAGGCTTCACCAGCACCCGCGATATTATTCAAAAAGTGTGGTTATTTGTGATTATCGGCATTGGGATTGGCGCATTCATTCACGGATTCATTCCAGAGGAAGCCCTAACAGATATTATGGGGCAGGGGGCATGGTGGTCTGTGCCTGTTGCCGTGATGTTGGGTATCCCGCTTTATTCTAATGCGGCGGGTGTAATTCCAATTATTAGCGCCTTGCTTGGCAAAGGGGCGGCATTAGGCACAGCACTCGCATTCATGATGTCTGTGGTGGCATTAAGCCTGCCAGAACTCATCATTTTACGCCGTGTATTAAGACCGCGCTTGATTGCTATTTTTGTCGTTGTGATTGCTATCAGCATCACGCTCACAGGTTATTTGTTCAATTTAATCATGGGATGAGTGCTTGACAATCCCCTAAAATCCGATACGCTTCATGAGATAAGATTATCGGATTTTTAGGATGTCACCATGACGGATAAACAAGAACTTTATTTTTCGATGATGCTCAAAGCTCTGGCGGATGATAATCGGATTCAGATGTTACGCCTGATGTCTGAACGCGAATATACCGTAACTGAATTGGCGCAAATCTTCGGCTTATCTGAGCCGACTATTTCGCATCATGTGAGCAAATTACATGCCGCGGGCTTTTTGCATCGGCGTGTGGCGGCGAATCAACGATTTTATATTCTTAATCCGCGCCAAATTGAGATTTTACAACAAAACTTGGTCTTCTTAACGCGCCCACCAGAAAATGTCCAACGCGAGAAACCAGATTATGCTTGGATTGATTCACTTGATTGGAGTGATGCCGATAAAAAGGTCTTACGCGATTACACGACCAATCGTAAACTGACACAACTTCCCACCCGCGAGAAAAAATGGTTGGTCATTTTGCGCTGGATTGCGACTAAGTTTGAGATGGGGGTACTCTATACCGAAAAAGAAGTGAATCAGATTATTACCCAAATTCACCCCGATTATGCCACGATTCGGCGTAATTTGGTCGAATACAATTTTATGGATAGAGAGGTGGGTGGTAAAACCTATTGGCTTATATCCAAAGAAGGATAATATCTTAGCTACTTGACAAATTTTTCAAATTAGATATACTTCAAATTAGATAAGTTTCAAATTTGAGGTTTGATTTATGGATAGCAAAGAGCAAGTATATTTTCTTTCGATGTTGAAGGCAATCGCAGACCCGACTCGGTTACAGTTGCTACGGTTAGTATCGGAGAAGGGGTATCCTGTGCAAGAAATTGCACGGATAATTGATTTGCCAGAGGAGATTGTTTCACAAGATTTAAATTATTTACATGCCAATGGATTTCTGCGATTGAGTATGATGAACAACCAACGGTTGTATCAATTCAAGCAGGATGTGGTTCAAATCTTGGTTGGATATGTTCAACAATTGAGTATGCCACTCAAAGAGGCAGAAAAGCCGATTTCGGATAATCGCTGGATAGACGAATTAGATGCGAGTTCAGAAGACAAAAACATCTTATCCAAATGGACATTTGACGGGCGACTAACCGATTTTCCGATTAAAGATAAAGAATGGGCGGTCATATTGCGCTGGGTTGCATCCAAATTTGAGGCGAATGTGCGTTATACTGAAAAGCAGGTGAATGAGATCATCACCACGCATATTCACCCCGATTATGCCACGATTCGGCGCAGTTTGATTGAAGATGGATTCATGAAGCGTGAACGGGGTGGGGCGGCATATTGGCTGAATACTGAAAAATAATTTTGGAGGGATGATATGGCGGCACAAACATTGGCAAGTATAGCAGATGATTTTATCGCGGGTGTACACAGTGAAGTCTGGTGCAATTTTGCCACACTCGATACACAAAATCGGATTCGCTCGCGCGTGTTGCATCCGATATGGGAAAAGACGGCAGATGGGGTGGTGGGATGGATTGCCACAGGGCGCACATCGTTGAAAGCGAAACATTTGGCGCATAACCCACATGCTAGTTTATGCTATATGAAAAATCCGCTTAAACCGATTTATATTGAATGTCGTACCGAATGGATTGACGATATGAATCAGAAAAAGCGGATTTGGGATTTGTTTGTTAGCACGCCCCAACCATTGGGTTATGACCTTGCGCCGTTTTTTGGGTCTGTTGATAATCCCGGTTATGGGTTATTACAATTGACCCCCTGGCGCATTGAGTTGGGGGATTTATTTGGTGAAGCACGGGTTTGGAAACGTTAATTAGGCTTGCTTGGTGGTATTGTTCTTGTTCCGCCGACTTTGAATCATGCGGAATACCATCAACATCATGCCAAGCCGTTTGACCAATTTCATCACATTTAACCCTGATTTCTTCTTATCATTGCTCATGGTTCATCATCCTTGTGGGTGGTATATAACGGATAATCATCATTATAGCATGATTTAAGGGGGGCGTTGGGTATTTTCAGCGCCCCAGTTTTGAGGGGTTTATGCGTCCCAAGACGGGAACGGGTCACGATACCGCGCCCATTTCTTAACACCTTGTTTCATTTCATCATCGGTGAGCAAACACGCATCTAAGGCGCTACGGAGTGTTTTTTCGTCCAATTCTACGCCGATGAACACCAATTCTTGCCGTCTATCGCCAAATTCACCCTGCATCTGTGCTTTTAGTTCATCGCGCATATCATACGGATATTCATCCTCTGGCACATCTGCCCACCATGTACCCGCAGGTTCTAATGAGATGATTAACCCTGCTTGTGACCACATACCCGCCATATCATGCCGATTCGCCAGCCAACAAATGCCCTTTGAACGCAACACACCGTCTAAAATATCTTCTTCGGTGATGGCGTGATATAACCGCTTGGGGTGGAATGGTCGCCGCGCCCGATAGACAAAGTTACGGATGCCATATTCTTCGGTTTCGGGGGTATGTTCTTCGCCCGTGAGCCATTCATCAAAACTCGCCGCCGCATCAAAATCGAATTTGCCGGTGTTGATAATTTCAGTCAATGGCACAATCCCGTGATGGGTGCGGATGAGTTTTGCGCGGGGATTCATCCGTTTGAGCAAGGCTTCAACACGGAATAAATCATCTGCCATGACTAAATCGGTCTTATTGACCACAATCACATCCGCAAATTCAATTTGGTCTATGAGCAAATGCACAATGGTGCGTTCATCATCGTCTGTGCTGAGTTCTCTATCTGCCAGCGTATCTAATGATTGCAATTCTTTGAGGATATTTTTGGCATCTACCACCGTCACCATCGTATCCAAGCGGGCAATATCGGCAAGGCTTGTACCATTATCATCAAACGGGAAGGTGAATGTCTCGGCGATGGGGAGGGGTTCGGCGATGCCTGTCGCCTCAATCAGCAGGTAATCGAATCGTCCCTCTTGGGCGAGTTTGGTGATTTCGGTGAGCAAGTCATCGCGCAGGGTGCAACAAATACAACCGTTGGTCATCTCCACCAAACGTTCATCAGTACGGCTGAGTTGTGCGTTTCCATCACGCACCAATTGCGCGTCAATATTGATTTCGCTCATATCATTGACGATGACCGCGACTTTCATGCCTTCGCGGTTATTGAGAATATGATTGAGCATAGTGGTTTTACCCGCCCCTAAAAATCCAGCGAGGACGGTGACAGGGAGTTTTTGCATAGGTGATTTTATCCTTTATATCTATAAACCAAATTGTGGGAATGGGTCTGGCAAGATTGCCCATCCCATTTCACCGAGTTTCATTTCGCCATCAGTAAGCAATGCGTGATTCAGTTGGTCTAGCATGGCTTGTTTGGGCATATCCATGCCGATGAACACCAATTCTTGTCGTCTATCTCCGAAGGGTTCTTCCCAATATTTATCCACGTATTCTTTCACTTCTGGCGCTTGAGGACGTTCTTTTACGGGTGTTGTCGCAAACCACATGCCTGCGGGCGAAACACGCGCAATATGACCCGCTAATGACCAATTGATGCCCCAATCATGGCGTGTTGCCAACCAAAAAAATCCTTTTGACCGCAATACGGTTTGCATGTGCGACCCTTTTAGAAAATCCATCAGGCGTTTTGGATGGAAGGGGCGGCGTGCCTTGAACACAAAACTGCTTATGCCGTATTCTTCGGTTTCGGGGGTGTGTTCACCCTCTAATTCCTTTAGCCAACCCGCCGATGATTGGGCGCGTTCCATATCGAACATGCCCGTATTCAAGATTTCTTTCAGAGGTACACGACCCTCTTGTGTGCGGATAATTTTCGCATCAGGGTTGAGGGTATGCAATAGGGCTTCTAATTCACTGACCGTTTCTGAATCAACAAGGTCTACTTTGTTGATGACAATCACATTCGCAAATTCTACTTGGTCAATCAACAAATCCGATAGGGTGCGTGTATCACCATCACCGGTTGCCATACCCATCGCTTTTAGGCGTTGTCCTTCACGATAATCTTCCAGCCAACGATTGGCATCCACCACCGTCACCATCGTATCGAGACGCGAAATGTCCATCAGGCTGATGGTTGCATCGGGGATGGGGAAGGAAAAAGTCATGGCGACTGGCAGTGGTTCTGAAATGCCTGTAGATTCTATCAACAGATAATCAAACCGATTTTCACGCGCTAATTTTGCCACTTCTTCAAGCAAATCATCGCGCAGGGTGCAACAAATACAACCGTTGGTCATTTCCACTAATTTTTCTTCGGTACGACTGAGTTGGGCATCGCCATCGCGTACCAGTTGCGAATCAATATTGATTTCGCTCATATCATTGACGATGACCGCGACTTTCATCCCCTCGCGGTTAGTGAGGATATGATTGAGCATGGTGGTTTTGCCCGCGCCTAAAAATCCAGATAGGACGGTGACAGGGAGTTTTTGCATATTCTCTTTTCCTTATATATTCACTATCAAGTTTTGATTATTCGTAACTACGGCGCATCCACTCAAGGCGGTCGGCAATGTCGGATGCGTCAATATCCACAACACACCCCTCTAATTGGGCGCGTAGCGTGTCGCTATGAATGCCACCAAATGAGCTAATCATGACAATTTGTGTACGTGGTGTATCATCACCCCAGTCGCCTGCGATGGTCAGGCTGGCACGTTTGCCCACCATTTGCAAAATAACCATTTTATCGGGGACATCTGCCAAATAAATCACACCCTTAGACCGATAAATGGTGTTGGGCAGTTCTTCAAACATCTCGCGCAATTTTTGCAGGGATAAGGCTTTATCGGTTGCCCAGCTCCATGTGCTGAATACGGTACTGTGGTCATGGTCGTGTTCGTGGTCATGGTCGTGTTCGTGTTCATGGTCATGGTCGTGTTCATTATGATGATGGTCGTGGTCATGTTCTTCATCAACACCATGCACATGAATATCTTTCGCGGCACGTTGGGCAACTTTTTCGGGGGCATATTTGCCCACACCCAACACCAATTCAAGCGGGACTTTGCCATAGGTGACTTCTAAAATCCGCGCATCAGGCACGAGTAGGCGAATCGCGCTACGTACCCGTTCAAGTTGACCATCGGATACCAAATCGACTTTATTTACCACGATAATATCTGCTACAGCAATTTGGTCTATGGCGAGGTCGTAATTTTCTTCTTTCAGTTCAAGCATCTGGTCGGCATCAACAATGGTTAAAATGCTGTCCACACGAATCACAGGTTTGACTTCGGGCATAAAAAAAGTGTTCGCAACGGCTACAGGGTCAGATACACCACTGGTTTCGATGATGATATATTCGGGTGGGATGGGTTGGCGGGCTAATCTGATGATTGCTTGCAGTAAATCACCGCGAATTGTACAACAAATGCACCCGTTGGATAAATTGATAGTCTCGCCTTCAACACCTACAACCAATTGCGAATCAATGTTGATTGCGCCAAAGTCATTTACTAAAACCGCAATCTTGAGTCCATGATTGGCATGAAGCAAATGGTTCAGCAAGGTCGTTTTGCCTGCGCCTAAAAATCCACTGATGATGGTCAATGGAATCGGGAAAGGGTCTATTTTTTTCATGGTGATGTGTCCTCAATTGATTAATTAGCCCCTAAATGATACTTGGTATCAATTAAAAGCACAAGGCTTGGATTTTTGGAAAATAAAAAATAGCCCACATCTGTGAGCTATTTGAAAGGTGTTATTATCAATTACTGGGGTGGTGGCGCGGTAATATCTTCGACAATTTTCAGGAGCGTGGCGCGGTGAATGGGTTTGGTTAAAAATCCATCACACCCTGCGGTCATACAGTGATGATAATTTTCTTCAGAGCCATCTGCTGTGATTGCAACAATCGGAATATGGAGCAAATCCGGGTTTTTTTTGAGGCGATAAATCACCTCAATCCCGCTAATATCGGGCAGATTCAAATCCATCAAGATGACATCGGGTCTAATCTCGCTTGCCATCTGAAGCCCTGTTAAACCATCTATTGCTTCAAGTGTTTCATAATTCATCACTTTGAGCATTTTATGGACAAGGCGCATATTATAAGGATTGTCTTCAACATACAGAATTTTGAGTGTCATCGCTTTATTTATACCAATATATATTCGTAATGATTGTTGTTATTCACTATAACATATATGTATATATAAAATCACCTGACTATCGTCTTATCAGATGGGTAAAAAAGACTAGCCACCTAGCCTAGTCTTTCGTATAGGTTTTAGGGCGTTATGATTTCTGCCAACCTACCAACGAAGGTTTGTGGATGAATAGGTTTGGGGAAATAACCATCGAAGCCTGCTTGAAGGGCATCTTCGGCGACATCAGTCGAATGATATGCGGTAATCGCAATGACGGGGATGTGAGCCGTATTGACATTAGAACGAATTGCGACAAGGGTTTGCCATCCATCACGGCGGGGCATGGCGAGGTCGGTGACGATGACAGTGGGTTCAACTTTTTTGAGGAGTTCTAAGCACTCATCACCATCTTTTGCCAAAAAGACATTTGCCCCATGATGTTGCAACATGCGCGATACCAATTGCTGGTCGTCGTAAGTGTCTTCTACAACAATCACATTCCAAGATGAAATATCCATACATGACCTCATTTTTGGCGGGATGTGCCGCGTGTTTTTAAGACAATTTGTTGAACTTCTGGTACAAACGTGAACATATCGAATGGTTTTGCCATATAACCATCAAATCCCATCCCCACAAAGCGGTCACGGTCATTATCCATTGCATATGCGGTAATCGCAATGACAGGAATATCGGCGGTGGCTGGGTTTTCTTTCAGCATTTTGAACATTTCAATGCCATTGACTTTGGGCATTCGGATGTCTAATAAAATCACAGTCGGATGAACTGTTTTGAGGATTTCAAATGCAGATTCTGCGCTGTCTGCCGTGTATACTTCTGCGCCATGATATTTTAAGACGACTTGCATCACAACCAGATTATCGGGTGTATCATCAACGACAAGAATAGCCCAATTTTTTATTTCTTGTGAATTATTTTGGTTCATCTATTCCTCCAATAAAACCTTATTGATATTCTCTTCTGTGATGATAGGAAGCGTGATGGTAAAGGTGCTACCAACTCCCAACTCGCTATTGACGCGAATCGTGCCACCCATCATTGCGATAAGTTTACGGACAATTGCCAATCCTAAGCCCGTCCCGCCCCGTTCCAGACCATTTTCTGCTTGTCTAAACTCATCAAAAATCGTTTCTTGTTCATGCGATGAAATACCAATACCGCTATCCGTCACAACAACACGCCATGCGTCTTTGTTGTACAAAACAACCTCAATCTTAACCTCGCCCTTATCCGTAAATTTAATGGCATTCGAGATGAGATTGATAATAATCTGTTTAATCCGACCTCTATCGCCGATGATACTTTCTGGCAGGCGTTCATCGTAAGTGAGTGTGAATGTTAGCCCTTTATTTTCTGCCAGAACACGGTTTTGCGCGATGATTTCATCAAAAACACCGCGTAGCGAAATGGCTTTTTGTGATAGATCCATCCGCCCTGCTTCAATTTTTGAAATATCAAGCACTTCATTAATCAATTGAAGCAAATGCTGGGCATTAATTAAAATGCGCTCTTGGAATGTCTTTTGTTCATCGCTCAATTGACCAGCCATACCCGCTAATTGCAATTGTGAATAGCCAATCACCGCATTCAAAGGTGTACGGAGTTCATGCGACATGGTTGCCAAAAATTGACTTTTGAGTTTGTTGGCGGCTTCGGCTTGCCTGCGCGAGATGGCTAATTCGCGGTTGGCTTTGATGAGGGTTTCATTTTGAGATTGTACCACAATATCGGCTTCTTGGCGCTGAATGGTTGCACCAATATTATTGGCGGCGGTGCGTAAGGCATCAATTTCAAGCGGTTGCCAGACACGCTCGCCGGTACATTCATCAAAGCCGATGAACCCCCACCATTCATCATTAACAAAGATGGGCAACACCATGAAAACACTGACTGCGTCAAACTGAATCCTAAAGGATTCCGTTTTTTGCCGCCATATATTTGGATAAGCATACGCGTCGAGAACACATTGTGCAGTTCTTGCGAGGTAGTAATAGTCCCATTCCGAAGAAAGCCGTCGTAAATCTGACCTAAACTAGGGAAAACACATTCATA
>JALONZ010000059.1 GCA_025454675.1 Anaerolineae bacterium
CGTGATTATAGAGAAAATCGTGACCCCATCACCATCCTTGCCAATCGGTTGAATAAACAATATAAAAATATTCAACCTGAATTGGATAAAATGCAAGCCGATGCAGTGCGAATTGTTGAAGAAGCGGTCACATTCGCGCTCAATAGCCCCGACCCTAATTATGATGATTTGATTGCCAATATTTACGTTGAGGAGTAAAGAGACACATGGTGGTAAAAAATATCCCAATGCGTGAAGCCCTACGTCAAGCCTTGCGCGAAGAAATGCTCCGTGATGGGCGCGTGTTCATCATGGGGCAAGAGGTTGGTGAGTGGCAAGGGACACATCGTGTCACAATGGGTTTACTCGAAGAATTTGGCAAAAAACGGGTTCGTGATACACCGATTAGCGAAATGGCAATCGCGGGGTCTGCGGTTGGGGCGGCGATGGCAGGTTTGCGCCCCGTTGCCGAACTGATGACCATCAATTTCGCCTTTTTATCGTTGGATGCGATTGTCAATCATGCGGCAAAAATTCATTATATGTTCAATGGGCAGTTCAAAGTGCCTGTCGTTTTCCGCGCCGCTTCGGGGTGGGGCAATCAAGCGACTGCCACCCATTCGCATACCCCAGAACCGATATTCGCCCATTTTCCGGGCTTATATGTCGGGACACCCTCCAATGCGGCAGATGCCAAAGGGATGCTAAAAGCCGCGATTCGGAGCGAAAACCCCGTGTTATTCACCGAAAGTATCGCGCTTTATCCAAAACCCGGTCCCGTACCTGATGATGATGAATTTGTTGTGCCGATTGGAAAAGCTGATATTAAACGTGAAGGTAGACATGTCACCCTCGCCACCTATGCGCGTGGTGTGGAATGGTCACTCGCCGCCGCCAAAGAATTGGAAAAAGAGGGGATTGAGTGCGAAGTGGTGGATATGCGCTGGTTGCGTCCATTGGATACTGCCACCCTGTTTGAGAGTTTCAAAAAGACCAATCGGTGTGTGGTGGTGGAAGAATCGCTCCCGATGTATAGCTTTGGGAGTGAAATTGCGGCGCAATTGCAAGAGAATATGTTTGATTATATGGATGCACCCATCAAACGGGTTCATTCGATGGATGTGCCATTCCCCTATGCACGCGATATTGAACTCATGGCACTCCCCAATGCCCAAAAAGTCATCAATGCCGTGAAGGAGATATTATAAATCATGTCTGAAGCGATTAAACTAACGACTGACGGGATGCTCCTCAATTGGCTGAAAGCCGTTGGGGATAGTATCAAAGCGGGCGAAATCATCGCCGAATTTGAAGCCGATAAAGCCACTGTCGAAGTGGAATCTACTGTGACGGGTGTTGTTTTGGAACTCAAGGCAGATATTGGCGAAGAATTGAAAGAAGGCGCAATTATCGCCATTGTCGGTGCATCGGGCGAAGCGACCACATCGCAATCTGCACCCGCTACCAACGGGAGTGCCGCCCCTAAACCGACCAGCGCCCCAACACCGAATGGCTCATCCACCACACCCGAAGGACGGGTAAAAGCATCCCCGTTGGCGCGGAATATCGCCGCCGATAAGGGCATTGACCTCACAGGCGTGGCTGGCACGGGTCCTGGCGGGCGCATCGTTAAAGCTGATGTGGAAAATTATCAACCCTCTGCAACGCCAACACCGACCCCTGTGGCAAAAGTCGAATCCACCCCTGTGGCGGTTGGCGGACGGAATACGTATGGCGCTGTGCCAACCGAAGATGTGGAAATTATCGAAATCAGCCGTATGCGCCGTGCCATTGCCGATGCGACCATCACCACCAAACAAATGACACCCCATTTTTATGTCACGGTGTCGGTGGATGTTGCGCCACTGCTCAAATTGCGTAGCCAATTGAATGCCAATTTAGAAGGCGATGCCAAAATCAGCGTGAACGACCTCGTTGTGAAGGCGGTTGCGTTGGCACTCCGCAAATTCCCCAATCTGAATAGTCATTATTATGGCGATAAAATTGTGCGTCACCAACGGATTCATATCGGGATTGCGGTGGCATTGCCGAATAACGGCTTATTGAATGTGGTCGCCAAAGATGCCGATAAAATGGCACTCAGCACGATGGCGGTGACGAATAAAGCCATGTTTGAACGGGCGCGTGAAGGTAAAGTTAAGCCAGATGATATTAAAGGCGCGACCTTCACCGTCAGCAATTTGGGACCGTATCAGGTGGATAGCTTCGCCGCGATTATCAGTTCACCAGAAGCGGGGATTTTGGCGGTGAGTTCTGCCAAGAAAGTGCCGATTGTGTTGGAAGATGGCACAATCGGGGTCGGTGAGCGGATGAACCTCACCCTGAGCGTTGACCATCGGGTCAGCGATGGGGCAGAGGGGGCGCAGTTCATGGTGGAATTGCGGTCACTCATCGAAAATCCGATGCGACTGCTGGTATGAGGTAGGATGAAGATAGAAAACGGGCAACACGCCCGTTTTTTGTTTCTGGTGTTATAATGGGGTAAAATAGTGGATGAGGAAAAACCGGATGGACAACCCAAATTTGCAGATTCAAGATGCAGACATTATTCAAAAATTGACGACCATCGCTAAATTTCAGGGGCAGGGGATAGAAGATATTCTACGGCATTGGATAGATGCATATGAAACGCAGTTGCGCCAAAATCCGATACTTCACATGGCATATTCCGCCGAAGAAATTGGCGCAATCGCTGATAGAGATGATATAGCAGAAAATTTTGATGATATTTTGCGGGAGATGATGCGTGAGCCAAAACAAGATTAACGCATTGGTAGACAGTAGCTTTTTGTTCGCTCTTAATAGTCTGAATGATAAACAACGCTTGCCTGCACTGAGCCTTGCACATCGTAGTGATGATATTAACTATCTTCTCCCTGATGTTGTGATAGGCGAGGTCGCTTATATGATACGAAGTCGTATTCATCAGGCGATGGTGATTAAATTTTTGGCGATAACCGCCGAATCGCAATTTTCGCTTATCCCAATCTTAAAAGAGGATTTAACCCGCGCAGGGCAAATCATGAATAAATACCGCGAATCTGACCTCGATTTTGTGGATTGTTGCATCGTTGCACTTGCAGAACGCCTGAATATCACGCATATTTGCACCTTTGATGAGCGTGACTTTCGTAAAATTGTCCCCGCACATGCCCCGTACTTTACGCTTTTCCCTGCCGATTTGAAATAATTTTATAGTGCTTGTTTGAGCGCCTCTTCATGAGCATTTCTGATATCTTTGGTATTAAAAATGATTGGAAAACGATTCCTAACAATACTTCTAATGAAACGCGAGAAAACATCGAAGGTTCTTTCAGGCACATTTTCTTGATGCGAATATAAAATGACCGGTTTTAGTTTCCTATCAGATATTTTCACAATCACATTGGATACCGTGTGAACGGCTAACATCGTTGAACTAATGCCCTGGGATAATATCAAAAGAAAAGCTACTTTTGTGATTTCATCCTTTTTTCCATCCGTCTCATTCAAATGTTTGAGCATAACGTCACGCCCTTCATTGAACATAAATGTTGAATTTTTCATCGTAACTGGCACAATATAAAAAATCACAATGATGACTGTTGGTATATCATCTTTCATTTGTTTGAATACGAAAAAACGAGCAATGTCTTTTTCTCCGATTGTTGTATCTTCTTGATAACCTAGTTGAATGAGTTCATCAATGATTTCTTGTATTGGTTGATTGGCGTTAATCATAATAATTGCCCCAATAAATAAAAATTATACCCTTATATTTTACTTGATTAAGTTGGTTTATGTAATAAAATTTGTGTAGATTGTGACAATTGAAAGCCCGATAGATGATAAATATTATATTTCATGAGTCACATAAGCTCTACTACCCATTTTCTATCTGGACATTTTGCCTTTTATCCCCGTATAATTCCCTTCACTAACGCACATGAATTTTTGCAAATATGAGTCTTGAAAATCGTGTGAGTGATGCTATAATGACCACATCATGAAACTTGTGAGATGCCTCCATAGCTCAATTGGCAGAGCACATTACTTGTAATAATGTGGTTATGAGTTCGAGTCTCATTGGGGGCTATATTCACCCCAAGTTGCATGTTTAACAACACCATATGGGTCAGTGTCCCGAGCGGCAAAGGGGAATGACTGTAAATCATTTGCGGTATCGCTTCGTAGGTTCGAGTCCTACCTGGCCCACAGAATCACCTGCCTATGTAGCTCAGTGGTAGAGCGCTTTCTTGGTAAGAAAGAGGTCATGGGTTCAATCCCCATCATAGGCTTTTACTATCACCCTAGTTGAATGTTATTTTTTAGGAGTAATTGGTCACATGGCTAAAAAAGGCAATCGCCTCGTCATTAAATTACGCAGTACCGAAAGTGGTCATATCTATATCACCTATAAAAATCGTCGTAATGACCCCCAACGGTTAGAATTGAAAAAATACGACCCATTTGTGCGTCGTCATGTCATCTATAAAGAGGCAAAATAGGTTATGGCGTTTTTTCGCCACCTATGCTATACTAAATATACTACATAGGGGTGTAGCTCAATTGGCAGAGTAGTAGAGTCCAAATCTATTGGTTGCGAGTTCAAGTCTTGCCACCCCTGCACTATAAAACACCGTCAAATTTGGCGGTGTTTTAGTTACCCTACACCGTGTACAATATACCTATATCTGTTTACCGATTTTTTAGAAATGGTGATTAAAGGAGACCCTGTTCTCATGGCACAAGAGGCACGTAAACGCGGTAGCGTTGCAGAAGAAGAAGTGTTAGAAGAAATTGATGAAGTTGAAGATGAATTGGATGGCGATGAAGAGGATGCTAGTGGCAAAGCCTATACCGAGCGTAAAGGGCGTGCCACACCCGGCAAACGGGCGCGTCAAGAAGCATCCGAAGAAAAAGGCAATTTTTTCGTCCGTACAGCGAGAGGTATTGCCAATTATTTTCGGGGTGTGAAGGAAGAACTGGAAAAAGTGGTGTGGCCCACCCGCGAAGAACTGATTCGGTTGTCGCGGATTATCATTGTCGTCACGCTTTTTTCGGCGGTTGTGTTGGGGATTATGTCGTTTATCTTCAATGAACTGTTTATTCAGGGCTTCAATAATAACATCATTTTCTTGTTATTTTTTGTTGGTGTTGGCGTGATTTATGTTGTGGTGAGCCGTTTCTTCAAAAGAAATAGCGACACCTCATCTTATTAAATCATCAGAGTGGATAAAGGCACAAGCTACCCATGCCAGAAAAGAAAGAAAAATCAAAGAAAAATTATGACCCAGAACCCATTGATTTATCAGTGGATGATGATAATGCGCCCCCGATTTTAGATGACCGCCCTTTATTTGAAGGGGAGGCACAAAAATATTGGTATGTGGTACATTGCTATTCTGGATATGAAGAAAAAGTGCGTTATGCCATCGAGCAACGGATTGAAAGTATGGGCATGACGGGCAGTATCTTTGATGTGATTGTCCCCGAAGAGGAAGAAATTGAAATTAAAGATGGAAAACGGCGCACCATCAAGCGGCGCATTTTCCCCGGTTACATCCTCGTCCAAATGAAAATGGATGAAGATTCGTGGTATGTGGTACGCAATACACCGGGCGTAACGGGTTTTGTGGGCATGGGAAATGAGCCGACACCGCTACGGAAAGAAGAAGTTGACCAAATTATGTCGCGCATGTCGGATGAAGCGCCAAAAATCAAAGTCAATTTCAAAATTGGGCAACGTGTCCGCATTGTGGATGGTCCCTTCAATGATTTCATCGGCGAAGTGTCGGATATTGACATTGATAAGTCCAAAGTGCGTGTGATGGTTAATTTTTTTGGTCGTGAAACCCCAGTTGAGTTGGATTTCTTGGAAGTTGAGAAGATATAAACAAAAATTGCGTAATTGGCTATAGCGATTTTTGTGATTTTCGGGTACATTTACCCGTCGCAGTCATTAACACAGTTATATAGATAGCCAGAAGAGGATTTAGATGGCAAAGAAAGTAAAAGCGATTGTCACCCTCCAGCTTAACGCTGGCAAAGCCAATCCCGCACCTCCCGTCGGTCCGGCATTGGCGCAACACAATATCAATATCATGGCGTTTGTGAAAGAATACAACGCCCGCACCAGCAACCGTATTGGTGAAATTGTGCCTGCGGAAATTACCGTCTTTACCGATGGCTCGTTCAAGTTCATCTTGAAAAGCCCGCCAACCTCTTTCTTGATTAAGAAAGCGGCAGGCATTGAAAAAGGGGCTTCTAACCCCAATAGTCAGATGGTTGGCTCGATTACACGCAAACAAGTGCGTGAAATTGCCGAAGTCAAACTGGAAGACATGAACGCCCTCGATATTGAAGCCGCCATGCTTCAAATTGAAGGCACAGCACGCCAAATGGGTGTGACCGTTAAAGATTAGTTCGGTTTAGTGTGGGAGGGCGTGTTGCGCGTCCATTTGACCACAGGAGAAAAAGTATGTCTGGAAAACGTTACGCAGAATTGCTGAAAAAATTCGACCGTGACCAATATTACCCATTGGTAGAAGCGGTCACACTTGCCAAATCAATGGCGAATGCTAAATTCGATGAAACCATCGAAATCCACTTCCGTTTAGGGATTGACCCCCGTCATAGTGACCAACAAGTTCGTAGCACCGTGTTATTGCCTCATGGTTTGGGCAAGACTGTTCGCGTTTTGGTCTTTGCCGAAGGTGAAGATGCACGCGCCGCCCAACAAGCAGGTGCCGACCTCGTTGGTGATGATGAAATGATTCAAAAAATCCAAAAAGAAGGCTTCCTCGACTTTGATGCCACGCTTGCTGTGCCATCCATGATGAAGAAAGTCGGTGTGGTGGCGCGTGTTTTGGGTCCTCGTGGGCTTATGCCAAATCCCAAAGCGGGTACGGTTGTTCAACCCGAAGATTTGGAACGTGCCATTAACGAACTTAAAGCAGGGCGTGTTGAATTCCGTAATGATAAGACCGGTAATCTTCACATCCCCGTTGGCAAAGCCAGCTTTGATATTGAAAAATTAGTCGAAAACGCGCAAGCTGTGACTGCCGCCGTCATTTCGCAACACCCCAGCACCATGAAAGGTGTCTATATCCGCCGTGTGGTGGTGACATCTACCATGAGTCCGGGTGTGCGTGTGGAGCTGAATACCCTTAACAGCTAATTCCCAACTTTTAACAATGAACAAAAAGAGATGTGCCACTTGTGCCATCTCTTTTTTGATTCCACTTATTTGCATGAGTCACTTTTCTGCATTATATTTAATTCAAATGGGATATGGCAAAAGGTAAAAAATAATGCGAATTTTAGTGATTGGTGGGACGCAATTCATCGGTTTGGCTTTGGTCAATCAGTTGTATCAGATGGGGCATGAGGTCGCTGTTTTTCATCGTGGACAAAGTAACCACACCCTCCCTGATGGTGTGATAACGATTTTGGGCGATATGAACCATCTCACCGATTATCGGGCAGAATTTGCCAAATTCGCGCCTGATGTGGTGTTGCATAATATGGTGTTGACTGAAAACCAAGCCAACCAGTTGGTGGATACCTGTAAGGGTTTGGTCAAACGGGTTGTCATGACCAGTAGCATGGATGTGTATCAAGATTTTGGGCGCGTTTTGGGCTTAGAAGATTCGCCCATTCAAACCGACATCCTCACCGAAGAATCACCGCTCCGCACAGGGCGTTATCCGCGCCGTAGCATGGCAGGGGACGATACGAATCACATCTTTTATAATTACGATAAAATCCCATGTGAAGAAATTATCCTCAATACCCCCGATATTCAAGGGACAGTGTTGCGCTTGCCAATGGTCTTTGGTGAACGTGATAAGCAACGGCGGTTATATACATGGGTACACCTGATGAAAAAGGGTAGCCACATGATTTTTATGGATGAAACACAAGCCATGTGGCGGTCTACTTATGGGTATGTCGAAAATGTGGCGCAGGCTATGGCACTCACTTGTGTGGATGAACGCGCCAGTGGACAAATTTATAATATTGCCGATGGTATTTTTGATACACTGGGCATGGCATATAAAGTGAAAGCCGTGATGAAATGGGATGGGCGGTTTGCTGTGAAACTGGGTTTGCCAGAGGCATTGCGCTTTGGGGCTGTGCCACAATCCTTACAAGTGTCATCTGAAAAAATAGAACGCCATTTGGGATTTGTGCGTAAAATCTCTTTTGATGAAGGCATTGCCCGCACCGTTGCATGGGATTTAGCCAATCCATTAGACCCACTGCCAGAGTCGCTCATCGCAATTGAACAAGCACAACAACAAGCATTGGATGAGATTGATTTATATTAAAGTTTGCCCAAAGGACTATCTTTTTGCGAACAATCGTGCTATCCTAAAGATGTGTTTGTGTGCATCAGGCGTATTAGACAAATTGAGTGAATAGAGATAAAAAGAGGAATGCACATGGCAACCGTTCCGTTACGCTGTATTGGCATTTTAGCCCATCCACTACGACCACACACGTATCCGATTGCAGAACAATTGCAACGTGCCATACGTGGACGTGGTATTGAATCGTGGGTGTATACCTCATGGAAACCCGAAGATGTATTAGCTGATATTCCACGCGCCGATTTG
>JALONZ010000597.1 GCA_025454675.1 Anaerolineae bacterium
GGGTAATTGCCATGTGGGGTGATTATCTGCCAGCCATTTCATATACAATTCGGATGATGTGGCGAGTTGATAGTCTGCGCCGATGCGAAGGGCATCTTTTAGCCCACCATAGACACCCGTATCTACCACACGAAACGCGATTGTGACCCGTTGTGTATCATAATCACGCAGATTGATGAAGGTGGCGCGGTCGCTGATTTGTTCCCAAACATGCGCCGATTGACCATTCACCCACACCTCGCCAATATCGTCTAATCCGCTAATGGCGAGCCAAACCGCGTTCCATGTGGGCAATGAGACCGTGATACGATACCAACCGATACCATCATAATCACCGAGTTTATTTTCCCATGCCATGCCCGCAGGCAGGTCATCGCGCCATGCACTATCATCATAATCAAGCGCATACCAATTTTCGGATAATCCCACATCATCCATATCTATCTGAAAACGCCAACCCTCTGAGAGAATTTGTGTATCCGATGCGGGTGAACAGGCTACAGATTGGGGGGTGTCGTCAACAGTTGTGCATGAAGTGATGCTAATGAGGAGCATTATCCAGAAAAATAACACATTCTTAAGAAAGATTTGAGGATTTATGAGATTTTTCTCCAATAAAAATATGCAATCCAACACAATTTTGGTTACAATCATATCATACTGATGTTTATAAATCGTTAGTTGGGAGATTTTTTTATGCGTTCAAAATGGTTTCTGATGACTATTGTTTTTGTATTCGTGTTTACAACCGTCAGTTTGGCACAAGAAACATCATCTGATATACCTCAAAATGTGATTGAAACACTGAAAACGTATCGGTTAGCTGACCACCTACCTGATTTGGGTGGGCGCGAGATTACGGTAGCTGTCGAAAATGAATATCCCCCATTTAATAGCATTAATGAGGATGGGGTGGGGGAAGGTTGGGATTATGATGCCATCCGTGCTTTATGTGAACGCTTGAATTGTGTGCCACAATTTACCGAAGTGGCATGGGACGACCTGATTCAATCCGTCAGTGATGGACGGATTGATATGGGCGCAGATGGCATCACCCGCTTGGCAGAACGTTATGAATTGGTGGATTTTTCCATGCCGTATGTGACTTTCCGTCAGGTGTTGATTGTGCGTAATAATGATCGAATTTATCGCGTCGGATGCCAAAACATTGGCATTTGAAGGCAGTACCAATTATGATGTGGCGGTGGAATTGCTGGGTTCTCCGCGTGTTGAAAGCACATTGATGGATGTTTCCGATTTGGTGTTACAATTAATCACAGGAGAAATTGATTCATTTGTGCTAGATTCTGTGACCGCGCAAAATGTGCTGACCGAAAATAGCGATGCAATTATGGCATTTTCCGATGCACTCTCAGATGCCGAAGAATTGGCGTTCATTTTCCCCAATGGGTCTGAACTCACATCCGCCTTCAACATTGCCATCGAGACCATGCGCTTGGATGGGAGTTTGGCAGAACTCAATCGTAAATGGTTTGCTGGAGAATAGTGTATGAAACGAATATTGCAAGTTGTTTTATCGGCTATGTTGCTGATGATGTTAGTCGGATGTGGTGGCAATGCCCCAACAGCCACCCCAACCGCGCCTGCATCAGATAGCGAAAGCCAAACGGGTGGGACGGCAGAAAATCAGAATACTGCCAATCGCCCATCTGCCCCCGCAGGTGACGATTTTCGTCCAGACCCTGCCTCATGGGTCGCCAATACGGGCTATCCCCAATTGGTCGAAGTCTTTTCGTATGACTGAAGTACCTGTCGTGCCTTAAAACCGATGGTTCATCGGTTAGAAACAGAGTATTTTGGACGGATTGATTTTATTTACCTCGACCAATATGAAGAAGCCAACGCAGATGTATTTGCGCGGTATGGTTTGCGTGGTCGCCCCATTTTCTTGTTGTTACAACCCGATGGCACAGAAGTGCGCCGTTGGTTTGGATTTGTGCAAGAGGATGACCTGCGAAGTGCATTAGACGCATTGTTGGCGGGATAAAACCTACATATCCACTAAAAACATTGTATCATAAAGGGTGTTGGCACTTTCGCCAGCACCTTTTTGATTGTGGATGAGTAAAAGTAAGCCCATGAAACAGAAATATCAATTTGATTTAACTATCCATACAGAACCCATTCTGAATATCCTGCGCGAAGTGATTGCCCAAGATGATATCTCGGCGGATTGGTTTAGTCGTTTGCTCCGCAAATATCCGCGCCCAGACGGAGGGGTCTATTCTCGTAGCCAATTGATTGCGGGGTATCGTGAATTTGCGGGGGCGCATGGTCTACCCGCATATGATGAAACCTTCATTGAGCGTATCCGCCTGAAGCCTGTCCGTACCAGTTCTGGTGTGACCCCTGTCACTGTGTTGACCAAACCGTTTCCTTGCCCAGGGACATGTATTTTCTGCCCCAATGATGTGCGGATGCCCAAAAGTTATTTATCCGATGAACCGGGCGCACAACGCGCCGAACAAAACGGTTTTGACCCGTATTTGCAAACCTATAGCCGTTTGTTGACCTATCGTAATACGGGTCATCCAACCGATAAAATCGAATTGATTATTTTGGGTGGCACATGGTCGTTTTATCCCGAAACGTACCAAATTTGGTTCATCAAGCGCATTTTTGACGCGCTCCACGATTTTGGCGAGGGGATTAATCGGTGTGATGAGGTGGAAGCCTTGCTCAAACGGGCATCGCAATTGCACCCCGATAACAATATCACCACCGCGCAAGTCAAAGGTGATGACCTATCGCAAACGTATAACCAAGTGGTGCAGAATATTTATCATGATGAGATGGTGCGCTCGCGGGAAATTAGCGCCCAATTCACCACAGGCATCAAAGAACGCACCGTGATTGACGAATTCGCCACATGGGATGAACTGGAAGCCGCGCATCGTCACAACGAAACGGCGGCGTGTCGGTCGGTGGGGTTGGTCATCGAAACGCGCCCCGACCACATCAGCATTGAAGAGGTGTTGCGCGTGCGCCGATTGGGATGCACAAAGGTGCAAATCGGTTTCCAGAGCCAGAATGATGAGGTGTTACGCGCCAATAAACGCGGTCATACCGTAGCGTCAACACGCCGTGCGGTGAAATTGCTCCGTATGGCAGGATTCAAAATACATGCCCACTGGATGCCGAATTTATACAAATCCACCCCTGAATTGGATATTGAAGATTATCGGCGCATGTTCAATGACCCGGATTTCCGCC
>JALONZ010000060.1 GCA_025454675.1 Anaerolineae bacterium
GTGTTGGCGAATTGGTGACAGGTCAAATGGTCAAGTTTTATTTGCCTGGGCGACCATCCGAAAGTAATAAAGGCACATTTGGCAAGGTGTTGGTTGTGGGGGGAAGTGCCAATTATATCGGCGCGATGCACTTATCAGCACTTGGCGCATATCGGGGGGGTGCAGGAATCGTTACTGTTGCTACATCCGCCCCTGTGATAAATTTATTGGCGGGTAATATGCCAGAAGTGACATGGTTGCCATTACCTGATAATGAGGGCGCAATCTCCGAACAAGCCGTTACAACTGTTTTGGGCAAAATTGGGATTTATGAAGCCTTATTGATGGGACCTGGTTTAGGTCAATCGGAACAGTCACAAGCCTTTATACAGGCATTTTTTACATCAAGTCAATTCAATGCCCCCAATTTGGTGCTTGATGCCGATGCCCTCAATATCTTGGCGAAAATTGAGAATTGGTGGGAATTGATACCGCCTTATACCGTCATCACACCCCATCCAGGTGAGATGGCGCGATTATGTGGGATTTCGGTGGCTGATGTGCAGGCGAATCGGTGGGAATTGGCGCTCCAAAAAGCAAAAGAATGGCGTGTTATTGTGTTGCTCAAAGGGGCGCATACCACCATCGCCACACCAGAAGGCAATTTATACATATTGCCATTCAAAAATGATGCGCTCGCTACCGCAGGGACAGGTGATATTTTAGCCGGACTCATTGCTGGTTTATTAGCGAGTGGTGCGATGCCATTCCATGCGACCATTATCGGCGGATATATTCATGGACTAGCCGGAGAAATTGCCTATGCACGGTATCATGACGGACGGAGTGTGATTGCCAGTGATGTGTTAGCGTCTATTGCCCCCGCATTTGGTCAGCTTAACGCCCTTTGAGCCGTTCTTGTGCCAATTTTTTGCCCGTCTCGATGCTATCTTGAACCGTATCGGCGGGCAAAATACCAATTACCCCTTCTTTGTGCCGATTCCGAAGTGCAATTCGGGGACCCTTAACTAATCCATAAATCGCGCCAATCAACGACCCGATGATGAATCCAGAGAAAAATTTGCTGTTATTTCCCATTGTTATCCCCCTTTGGTGTCGTGCGTTTAATAGCTCGCCGAATCCCGCCAATATCGCGCAAAAACACGAATAATCCCGCAAAAAACGCCTGTGCGCTCACCAATGGGCTAGTGACATTTTTACCCACGAATTGCGCGGTTTCTTTGGCTGTTTCGAGTGTTTCTTTGGTATTTTCGAGGATGGGCTTAATTTCATCTTCTACCGTAGAAATAAGTCGCGCCACTTGTAAGACTAGCGCCACCAATGCCAGCACCACCAGTATAAATTCAAATGCGAGAATGATGATAAAAATATCGCGTATCATGCCAATGCGCGGGGCGGTTTGGGCGGGGTCGCTGGTGAGCGCCAAAATTAACCCGCCCACAAATAAGACGACAATCAGAATAATGGGTGGGATGCTAATATACAAGATGAATCGAAAAAACGAGAATGATTTTTTCTCATCTTCTGGCTTAGTTTCGGGTTGCGCGGTATGGGTTGATTTATCTTGACTCATAAAACAATGCCTTAACGAGTTGGGCGCTTATTACCGCGCCGCGAAGAAAGAATATGTGCAAAAATGAGTAATGTGATTGCACCAAACAAAGCAGGTAATAAGTGTAATGCACCAACGTTCAGCAACCGGAAATTCAGCAGAACCCCCACTAAATGACCAACACCAAATCCTACCCAACTCGAAAGCAAAAAAAGTGCCAATCGGCGCACATCTCCACCCAGTACAAAGTGAAATAATGCACCCAATAATGTGGCAATAATGAATCCAAGTGTGATAGTTGGTGTTGGCAAGTGTTTTTCCGCCTGATGTAATGTGCTATAATGCAATCAGGTGAAGTTTAACACAAACTTGCGTTTTGAACACGTCTAAAGCGAGTAGATTTTGATGAGTATTATTGAGCATAGCATCCTCATCCCTACGGCTGTCGAAAATATTTGGCAGTTTGTGAGTCATATTGAGAATAATGCGTTATGGTTGGCAGATTGTCGGAGTATTGCCTTCCTCACATCTTATAAACAGGGGCGTGGCGCACGTTGGCGACATACCAACGAAGGCGGGCGCGATTATGTGATAGAGATTACCGATTGGTATGAACGGGTCGGTTATCGCTATACGATTGTGAATGGAACACCCTATGCAACCAACGCAGGTGTTATCCGTCTACAGGAAACGCCAGAAGGGACAATTGTTCAATGGACATTTGAATATACCCTAACAGGCTTTTTGAGCGGTGTTCGCAATGCGATGAGTGTGAAACGAGGCATTGAGGGTAATATCATTGATAGCCTGCAAACACTCTATAAGCAAGTCAATAAATCCAAATCGGTGACACCTTTTAGCCCTAAGTCATTGATGCAAGATGCGCCCGATGCCGAAGCCCGCGCCCAATATAAACCGCGTCATCCATCCACTTTTGCAGATAAGCCCGATGCGGATTTGCTCAAAGAACCGCCAATTGCTGATGAAGATACCAAAGAACACCCAACTGTTACGGTGGAAAAAACAGAAATCCAAACTGATGTATCTTTTAATGTGGCAGAAGTTCGCGCGACTGTATTTGATGAAAAGAAAAATACCGAACCCGACTTTTTATCGGGCGTAGATGCCGATACTGCCATGCGACCACCCAAACCTATAACGGTATCATCTGTTATAGAGACCGCAAAAGCGGATTTTTCATCCGACAGTGCTGTTGAAAAACCAACGGCTGAAGTACCGTCTATCGCACCCAAAACCGATGATTTTGACTATGAGTTACCCCGCCTGAATGAGCCAACCTCACTGGATAGCTCACAAATGAGCGTATTTGAGATATTTGGCTTACAAAAACCCAGCGAAACCCAACAAATGCGGGCAGTTCAGGCACAAGAAATTGAATCGGTTGTTTCTGCCCCACCACCTGTAATAACCCCGTCTTTACCACCCATAATTGCCACATCCAAACCGACAACCATTCTGGATGCCTCTTATGGGCGGGTTGGTCGGCGGATATTGTTACGGCGGGCAATGGTCAAGCTCCGCAAACCGAAATAGAGAATACAAAAACCGCTATGCGATGATAGCGGTTTTTTATTGGGTGAGTGATGAGATTTGAACTCACGGCCTTCTGGGCCACAACCAGACGCTCTGACCAGCTGAGCTACACCCACCATATATCAAAATATGATACGCGATATTCGCAAAAAATTCTAGCCCCTTTTTAGGGTAATCACCGAACTTCGGCTTTTTTCATGTGTCACTTGATGCCATGTGGGATGAAATTTGTGTGGCAATATACGCTCATTCACCCGTTTTTCCATATCGCTTGGGGCGCGATGATTAGCGACTGCATACGCCACATCTACCAACCGCGTTTGCACATTTCGGCGCATCAGTTCGCCCGCCAACACAATAATCACCTCCCCACCCTGCTTCATCACGCGATGCAACTCGGTGAGCGTTTTGGGATTGAAAATAAATTCGGTTGGAAATGTGCAAACCGCATATCCAAATTGATTATCAGTAAATGGGAGCGCCATGCCACTGGCACGAATCAGATGTGGCGCTATTCCTTGACGATGCAATTTTTTCTGTGCAATACGCCCCATTTGTGCCGAAAAATCCAGCGCGATGGTGTTATATCCCCGATTGGCGAAATCAATTTGTAAATTACCCGTTCCATGTGCCAATTCCAATAAAATCCCTGTTTCGGATGGTGGTGGCAAAAAGTCAAATACAGCACGTTGCCATGTGCGCCAATCGCCCAGCGATACAAACTGACTCACCCTATCATACGTGAACGCCATTTCGTGATATAACAATCGAAATCCAAATCGAACAACTTTATCCCAAAGTTTCATCTACCGATGGCTCGCAAAATTTCATCAGGCTTATCTGTAATCAACCCATTTACACCCATTTTTGCCAATTCAACCGCCCGTGTAGGCTCATTGACTGTCCATGTATTGATGAATGGCGCTTCGGTTTTATATTTTGCGACATGCGCCTCATCTAAAATCCCCTGATAAGGATGATGCGCCTCAAAACTGAATGAATCAGGCTTGGGGAACAATTCATCAGGTGCGGTCAAATAACCCAGTGGCACACCTTCATATAAGCCACGAAAACGCATGAGGACATGCGGATTGAACGATGAAACGATAACCCGTTCTTTCATCCCATAAGTATGAATGAGATTAGCAACCAGCCCTTCTAATCCATCACTTTCAATTTTGCGCGATTTAATTTCGATGTTGATGAATAAATGCCGCCCTACCGCCAAAAAAACTTCTTCGAGTGTGGGGATGTGTGTATTGGCAAATGAGGGATGAAACCATGCCCCCGCATCCAGTGATTTAAGTTGTGCGAGCGTCATTTGGCTAATATCGCCTACCCCATTGGTTGTGCCATCCACAGAAAAATCGTGTAATACCACTACATGCCCATCTTTGCTACGATGTACATCTAATTCAATCCCATCCGCCCCTTGTTTTCGTGCCAATTCAAAAGCGGGTATGGTATTCATCGGCGCATATGCACTTGCCCCACGATGCCCGAAAACCAATGTGCGACCTCGATACATAGCTTCAATGATGGTTTTGGCGCTCATTATTTCTTGACCCCTCCAATTTGGATTTCATTCCCAATCACACGCACATGATAGGTTGGCACATCAATATAGGCGGGTGCTGATAAGGCTTTGCCCGTCGGAATATCAAATTTTGCGCCATGTCGCGGGCAAATGACCACACAATCTTGCACTTCGCCATCTGCCAACGGATTCCCGTCATGTGTGCAGACATCCTCAATGGCAAAATATTCCCCTTTGATGTTATACAACGCCACCCATTTATTGCCAATTTCAACGACAATTGGCGGGTCGCCTGCGCGTAATTCATCTGTCGTGGCAACCGTGATAAAATCAGTCATTACCTACTCCTCATCTTCAGATTGCCAGAATTCTAGCCCATATAAGCCAACATGCAAAACTTTTAACCCCAATAATGCACATTTGACACGATTGGCAGTGAGTGGAATCCCTAGCATCTCAAAAACATCTTCTTTCGTCAGATGTTTGACTTCTTCAATGGTCATACCCAAAATCCGTTCACCAAGCATAGACGCGGCGGCTTGGCTAACGGCACAGCCTTCTCCATCCCAACCCAATGCCGTGATGACATGCTCATCATTCACACGTAGGGTCAAGCGGAGCCTATCCCCGCATAATGGATTCCGCATTTCAAAATCGAGTGTGGCGGGATTGATGACACCCTTATTACGCGGGTTCATCCCGTGGTCTAATATATTTTCACGATACATAGCATCCATGATATTTTACCTTTTGCTCACAAAAAATGTCGAAATTTTATAAAGTGCTTCGACCAATCTATCTATATCTGCTTTGGTGGTATACAGATAAAAACTGGCGCGAGTGGTGGCGGGAATCCCCAATAGCCGATGTAACGGTTGGGCGCAATGATGACCAGACCGCACCGCAATCCCCTCAAAATCGAGTGCTTGCGATAAATCATGCGCGTGAATATCCCCTAATGTGAATGAGATTACACCGCCCCGATTTGGACTATGCCCATAGATGATGATATGAGGTAATTCGCTGAGGCGGTCTAATGCGTATTCAGTGATGGTTTTGATATGGTGATGAATATTATCTAATCCGATGCCATTCAGATAATCCATCGCATAACCCAGTCCGATGGCTTGGGCGATATTTGGTGTGCCTGCCTCAAATTTGGCGGGCAATTCGCCTGTTGTGAATCCATCAAAGGTGACTTCGCTAATCATGCTTCCCCCACCTAAAAAGGGTGGCATGGCTTCAAGCAAGGCTTGTTTGCCATATAACACCCCAACACCCGTTGGAGCGCACATTTTATGACCACTAAACGCGAAAAAATCCACATCCAACACCTGAACATCAATCGGCATATGTGGGGCGCTTTGTGCGCCGTCTATTACGATGATTGCGCCCGCTTCATGGGCAAGTCGCGCCATCTCTGTAATCGGGTTAATCGTCCCCAACACATTGGAGCAATGCGTCACACCGACTAATTTCACAGGGTTATCAGTGAGTAGGCGTTGATACGCATCCATATCAATTTCGCCCTTATCTGTAATTGGGATATACCGAACTATGAATCCTTTTTCGCTGGCGAGCATTTGATACGGCACAATATTGGCGTGGTGTTCCATCTGCGAGAGTAAAATCACATCCCCTGCCCCCAAATTGGCACGCCCCCACGCATTCACCACCAAATTGATACCTTCCGTTGTGCCTTTGGTGAAAATAATTTCGCGTTTACTTTTGGCATGAATAAAGTCACGAACTTTTTTCCGCGCGGATTCATACCCCTCTGTAGCCAATTCACTCAGTTGATGAATCCCACGATGCACATTGGCATGATAACGCCGATGATAATCGGATAGTGCATCAATCACCGAGATGGGCATTTGACTGGATGCGGCGTTATCCAGATACGTTAATGGCTTCCCTGTTTGGTGGGTTTGTGACAAAATCGGAAAATCTGATTTTATGGTGAGAACATTATAGCTATTTTCAATTGGTTGTATCATATTAATTCCCTCCGAGTCTATTATCGGATAAACAAAACGGCGCATGTAGTGATACTATGCGCCATTTTGTAATGATTTTTTTGTAATAGGGTGTTACAAAGGTCACTTAGCCCAAGATTTTGGCTTCAATTGCCTCTTTTAACCGTTCCCGCACCCGTTCAAATGGCACACGTTGAAGCAATTCATCAAAAAATCCGTCAATGACCATCAATTGGGCTTGTCGGCGTTCAATGCCACGGCTCATCAGATAGAATAAGATATGTTCTTCTAATGTGCCGAATGTTGCCGCATGAGAACATTTCACATCATCGGCTTCAATTTCTAACCCAGGGATGGCATCCATCCGCACCGTGTTATTCAGCATCAAATTCCGACATACTTGATAACCATCAATTTTTTGCATATCGGGCAATGATTTAATCATCCCTTGCCAAACAGTACGTGCATTATCTTTTGCCGCACCTTTGAATAATAAATCCGATGTGGTGCGCGGGGCATTGTGATTTTGTTGAGTATCGAGGTCGAAGTGTTGGTCTTTATCCGCGAAGAAAAAGCCCGACATCCGTGCGGTTGACCCATAGCCATCAATATCAATTTCAAGTTGCGCTTTGGTCAATTTGCTACCCATATTGCCGATAATCCAATCTAAATTGGCATCTTTGCCCACGCGGGCGCGTTGGTGGCTGAACTCATACGTATTCCGATTCCAATCTTGTAATGCCACATATTTCAAATTGGCATTATCACCAACCAACAATTCTGTCACACCAATATAGGTGGCATGTTCGGATGTATCTGAGGAAGCATATTCCACCTGAACAGTTGCTTGGGCATTATCTTCGAGGATGACGAGGATATGACCAAAATTTGCCCCACTATGGGTATTATAAATCACGATATGGAATGGGGCTTCAATGGCTTTGTTGCGGGGTACATATAATACCGCACCATAATTCCACAACGCGCCATGAAGCGCCGCAAATTTTCCATCACTTGGCAGAACGGCTTTCGTCATCAAATTCGCGCGGATAATTCCTTCATGCGATTTGCTGGCGCTGGCTAAATCGGCGAATACCACACCTTGCGCCTTCACATCTGCATGGAAGGTATAATCAACTAACTTGCCATCCACAAACACCAACCGCCCACCTTCCCCTTCCCCAACGAGCGGTTCAAGCCGATAGGCGGGGACTGTGGCGATATTTGCGCCGTTGGCAGGGATGCGTTTTTCGGCTTCATTCCAACGAATAGATTGATAATTGGTGCGTCGCCATGCTTCATCCTGCATGGTGGGCATGGGCAACGATTCATAAACCGACCATGATGATTCACGTATCTCCCGTAACCATTGTGGGTCTTGATTCTGATTGCTGACAGCCTGAACATCTGCCAGTGTATAATTTGGGGCGATTACCCCTGTTGTGCGTCGTCTTACAGCAACCACAAAAATTATTCTCCTTTGAGTGTATTTTGTTATCGTAGGGGCATGATATATCATGCCCTATCAAATTTACCCAATTGACCCTTCAAGTTGGATTTGAATCAGCCGATTCATCTCTAACGCATATTCCATTGGCAATTCTTTCACCAGTGGCTCAAGGAAGCCATTCACAATCATGGCATTTGCTTCGTCTTCGGTCAAACCACGACTCATCAGATAAAAGAGTTGTTCTTCACTGATTTTACTCACTGATGCCTCATGCCCCATCACCACTTGTTCATTTTCGATTTCGATGTAGGGATAGGTATCAGAACGGCTTCTATCATCCAACAATAGCGCATCACATGCCACATTGCTCTTCACATTATGCGCGTTAGGTGCAACTTTAAGCAACCCGCGATAACTAGC
>JALONZ010000598.1 GCA_025454675.1 Anaerolineae bacterium
CGTGTGCCGATTGCTTTGCTCATTATCGTATTTATAACCCTGATGAATTTGCGGGGTGTTAAGGAGAGTGGCACATTCTTCTCGATTCCAACCTATTTATTTGTGTTTGGCATTTTCTTGATGGTGGGCGTGGGTATTGTGCGTATTTTGACGGGCAATATCCCTTCACCCCTAGAAGAACAAGTCATCGTCCATGATTTGGCGACTGCCACCAGTGGATTGACGCTTTTCATCATCTTGCGGGCATTTGCGGCAGGGTGTACGGCATTAACAGGCATTGAAGCCATCTCTAATGGTATTCCCGCCTTCAGAAAGCCCGAAAGTCGTAATGCTGGGCAGACGTTAGTGGTGATGGTGGCTTTGTTGTCATCTATGTTTGTCGGGATTACCCTGTTGGCGAATTATTTCCCGATTCATGTTGAACATCACATGGAGACGACTGTTTTATCACAAATTGCGGGTGAAGTCTTTGGCGATGGTAGTTTGATGTTCTATTACATCCAATTTGCCACACTCCTGATTTTATCGCTCGCCGCCAATACTGCTTTTGCCGATTTTCCGCGTTTGGCATCCTTGATTTCGGATGACCGTTACCTCCCGCGCCAATTACGCAATTTTGGTGATAGATTGGTGTATAGCAATGGCATCATCGCGCTTTCGGTGATTGCGGGTATTTTGGTCATCATCTTTGATGCGCGTGAACACAACTTGTTACCCTTGTATGCAGTGGGTGTATTCACCAGTTTTACCTTATCGCAATCGGGCATGGTGATTCATTGGTTAAAAGAGCGCAAAAAAGAGAATTTTAAGCCCACACGCAAATGGTATTTCCATTTGGGACTAAATTCGTTTGGCGCGTTCTGTACTCTGATTGTGGGCATTGTGTTACTCGTTACAAAATTTACCGAAGGCGCGTGGTTGGTGATGGTGTCTGTCCCAGTTTTGATTAGCATGTTTTTGGCTATTCATAACCACTATAACGAAGTGGCAAAATCACTCACTTTAGATGGCATTAAACGGGGGCGGTTTGTCCCACCAAGTATGAAACGCAACCATATTCCAATGGTCGTGCTGATGAACAGCCTTAATCGGTGTTCATTACAAGCCCTCGAATATGCTTTAAGTGTATCGGATACGGTGCGGGTGTGTGTGGTTAGTGTAGACCCAACTGATATCGAGCGGTTGCGCCAAAAATTCAAAGAAGTTCATATGGATGATACCCTGATTGACGTGGTAGATTCACCTTATCGTGAAGTGGGTAAACCCTTGATTGATTACCTACATTCTGTGGATGAAAAGAGTGAACTCAAAATCCCCACGATGGTGGTTTTGCCCGAATTTGTGGTGAATAAATGGTGGCATCGTTATCTGCATAACGGCACAAGCATAGCAATCCGTGAGGCGTTGTATCATGACCAAATTGCACGCGGGAAGGGCAGACCTGTCATTAGTGTGCCGTATCGGATTGGTGATACCCTCTATCAACCTGAAATGGTAGTCATGCCACCACCGCCATCTTTTGATTCGGCGGCATTAGAACCAGTCGTTATTGAAGACGATGATACCCCATTGGACGAATCAAAACCCGAATAAAATTCTAAAACAGGGCGCTTAGGGCGCTCTGTTTTGTTTTATATAGTTGCGAGAAAATGGGTCTAACCATTATAATTCAACTATGTTTGGCAAGTATAAGGAGTGATGACCGATGGACTTCAAAGATATTGCGGCGAAGATGAAAGAAAAAAAGGCACAAGAACAAGCGAATATGCCTGCCCCCAAACCGTATGACTTTGCAGAAGCCTATCGCCTCCGCGCCAAGATGATGGGGGTTTTATTGCGCGATGCGCGTATGAGCGCCGCCCGCACGGTTGAAGATTGTGCGCGACTGTTGCATGTCAGCTCAGAACAGATTGAAAGTTGGGAATTTGGGGATGATTCGCCCAGTTTGCCCCAACTTGAATTATTGGCATATTACTTGGATGTGCCAGTCAGCCATTTTTGGGGGATGCAAACCGCCAAAATTTCGCGGGCAGGCAGTGAAGCCATTCAACCCGAATATATTTCGCTTCGTAATCGGATGGTTGGGGCATTGCTCCGTCAAGCGCGTGAAGAATTATCACTATCATTTGCCGATGTGAGCGAAAAAACCGGTATTGAGGCGATTCTGCGCTCCCGATGCCGATTTTATTGACCCTTGCGGATGTGTATAAAAAGCCCGTACCCTACTTTTTAGAGACGAGTGGTCAAATTGGCGAATTGCTGATGATGCGTGAAGCATGGAAACATTTTATGCAATTACCCGAAGATGTGCGTGCTTTTGCCGCCAACCCATTGAATGTTGGGTTTATTCATATTGCCGTTTTACTGAGCCAAATGCCCGCAGACCGCTTGCGTCAGGTGGGCGCGAGTATTCTTGATATTACCATGTAAAGGACAATGACGATGAGTGAAGATGTAAATGCGCTCCAAGAACGTGGCGTAAAATTATACGAACAACGCGATTATGAGGCGGCAATCAAGATATTTCGCCAAGCACAAGAATTGTATGATAGCGCCAAACAATCGGATATGGTGGCGGAGATGAAAACCAATATTGGGTTATCGTATCGCGGGTTGGGGCAATATCAATTGGCACTGGATGAAATGCAATCGGCTTTACACACCTTTCAACAATCGAATGATGCTCGCCGTTCTGCCGCAGTCTTGGGCAATATGGGCGGAGTATATTTGGAGATGGGTGATAAAGAACAAGCCTATGTATGTTATCGCCAAGCGGCAGATGCCTTTTTAGAAATTGACGAGAAAAAGATGTACGGCGAAACACTTCTTGCCATTGCCCGTATGCAATTCAAAGATGGTAAGGTGTGGACGAGTGCCGCGACTTATGAAATTGGTCTGGATAACATCGAAAAATTATCTGTGGGGCAAAAATTCTTAAAGCGCCTATTCGGTGTCAAAAATCGGCTCTCTGGGACATCTACCAAATAATTTTGAGTTTACATCATGAAAAGAATTTCTTTCCGCCAGCATGACCTCATGTTGGCGTTGTTTTGTCTATTAGTCAGTTTATATATGCTTGTGTATAGTGGTCGGCATAGTTTTAATGACGAATTGCAGATGTTCGATACCACAGGCAGTTTGGTTGAGTTTGGCGATACCAAATATGACCTATCCATGTGGTATGTGTGGGTGAATTATGGGCAAATGGGGCAAAATACAGATGAAGTGTATCCGCTCATTTCATCTCCAATCGAACCTATGCACAGCACACTCGCCACACCCCTCTATGCGTTTGCCAGCCAAAATCATTTGCCATTGCTCCATACCACATTCTTATTTAATGTATTCATTGGGGCAGGGGTATGTGTACTATTTTTTCTGTATGCCATCAAACTCGGTTTTCGTGAGCATGTCGCCTTATTTGGCGCATTGGCATTGGGGACATGCACCATTTTACTACCTTATACCAAGACTTTTCTGCGCGAGCCACTCGCGTTATTTTTTGTTTTATGCACTGCATTATGGGCGGAATATGCCTATCAAGCCACCAAGATGCGCTCCAAATTATTATATGGGGTAGGTGGGTT
>JALONZ010000061.1 GCA_025454675.1 Anaerolineae bacterium
TCCTTACAACTGTGCTATAACGAGGTCTTAGAAGCTGATATTTTTGTCGGGATTTATGCCCATCGGTATGGGTATATCCCAATGAATATGTCTTATACAACATCAAATGGCATATCTGTCCCTGTGGATAATCGAACCAGTATCACCCATTACGAATATTTATGGGCAATTGAGCAGGGCATACCCATTTTATTATTTGTCTTGGCAGAAAAAGACGAAAATGGAAATAATTTAGAGTGGGACAAAGTGTTTATAGACTTAGAACCCGATTGGTCACGCCTTGAAGCATTTAAGTCAATCATTAAACGCGACCATGTTGTCAGCTTTTTTCATTCTCCAGATAACCTTGCAATGTTAGTTACTACAGCTATGCTTGAGCATAAAGAGGAAAGAAGCGCACAACCCACAAGTGATGAACACCTTCGTAGAAAACGCCTCATTGAAAAAACACATAGTATATGGGTCGAGGATTACCTCAATCCGCGCCGAAAAGAACAATTTATTCCCATCGTCGTCAACAAAAAGATGGTTGTCACCTCTCATGGTGATTGGTCTAATCATCAGGACAATTCCCAAGTCCATGTTGGTACAATAATAGACATACCCCATATCGTTGTTGGGTCATTATCTCAAAAAACGTTAATTTTAGGCGACCGCGGCAGTGGCAAAACCATCACATTAGCCCTTATAGCAGAGTTTTTGCTCAAGAAAGCAACCCCAACGAATGATGCGCCAATACCTATTTTATTAAATCTATCGAGGTGGTCAGAAGAACGAAAACCTATTGAGGAATGGGTTGCAGAGGAAATTTACGATTTATATCATGTGCTAACCAGTAACATCCTAGAATTAATCAAACAACGACAAGTCGTTTTGTTATTAGACAGCTTAGATGAAGTGAAACCGCCATACCGCGCCAGTTGTATAGATGCTATCAACACATTTTTTAAGCAATCGGCATATGAGAATGTCTTTATCATCATCAGCTGTCGTAATGAGGTTTATGATGGACTTGGTAGACCTTTGTTAATAGACAGAACATTGCAACTTCAACCACTTACCTATCAACAAATCGAACAGTACATCACATTAATGTGTAAAAATCCAAAACCACTTTTAGTGTTGGTAGAAAACAACCAAAAATTACGTGATATTATTCGCTCCCCATTGATGTTAGAGATTTTAGTCAATATCTATGAAGAAAGCCAAGATATTAGTAACATAAACACCACAGGCAATTCAGAAGCCATTGAAACCTATCTATTTGATAAGTATGTGGAAAAAGCCTTAGCCCGCCATCGCCAACAGCTACTCTATGAAGAAAATGATATAAAAAACTGGATACAGTGGATGGCAGGGCGGTTATATGATGAGGGCAAATCACGTTTTATCCTCGATAGGTTACAACCCTCATGGATAACCGATGTCAACACACGACACTTATATCATTTTTTGAGTACACTCATTATTTATTTGATGATAGGCATCCCCACTTGCATCAGCATGGCACATCTCTTAGCACCAAGTATTGGATTAGATATGGGTTACTTGGTTGGGTGTACCTATGGTTTTACTTTGCCATTGATTGTTGACATTAGCACAAAGCGCAATATCAACACCAAAAATTCGCTTATCGTCTCTGGTGCTATCACCATAACCCTATTCGCCACCTTATTCCATATTTTTAGTTTGCCTGTGGCGCTTCTCTTATCCCTAACGACAGGCATGGTGATTTTCATTATCGCCATCAGATTTGGAAATAAAATCGTCACACAATTAGGGTCGCCAAGTGATTTGGGTATAAAAGCAGATGTTTTGCAGGAGCATCAAAAATCCATCTATGTCATCGAAAAATTGGGATGGATTTGGAAAAACGCATTTTTAGGAATGGCATTGGCGTTTGTAGTCATCTCGCTATTCACATTAATCGCTCTAGCCTTTTCAGAGGGTGAACGTAGACCTGTAATTATGGCATTATTCAGTTTTCTCATCCCCTATGGCATTGGGTTAGCGTTTGGTGGTGGGGTGATGGGCATTGAAGTTGAAGATGTAACTTGGTCTAATGTCGCAAATCGAGGCATATTAACATCTTTGCAAAATTTCATCCGAATTACACTCATCACAGGGAGCATTGCTTTCGTCCTCAGCCTAATATTGCTCCTATCTGGGTCGTTTACCTATTCTCTCCTATTGTGTTTAATAATCGGATTAGGGGTTGGAATATCTATTGGGATGCAATTTGGCGGGAGTGCTGTCATTAAACATGCAATATTGCGCCTATTATTGGTGATGAATAATGGGATGCCGATTCATTATGCCAATTTCTTAGATTTCGCAAAAGAGATAGGCTTTCTAAAAAAAATTGGGCGGCAGTATGAATTTTATCATTTAGAACTACGGGACTATTTTGCGAAACAATCCGTCAAAAATGATGCACAATGATTAAAAATCATTCGATATTGCGAGTTGTCTACGGTATCACGGCTATCTATTACGTTGGGTTATTGATATTGATGGCAACTAATGAACTGCCAGAAAGCCTGCGATTCATTAATGTGGATTTTTACACTTACTACGCTGGCGCGGCTTTGTTTTCGCAAAATCAGAATATGTATGATGGGCATCTCACAGCAAACTTGCTTAATAATAAGGGGCTTATTTATATTGAGGGATACAATTATATTTACCACCCTCTGATAGCCATCTTCCTATCCCCCATCACAACCTTATTAACAGCCAATCAAACGGGCATTTTTTGGTATCTCACAAACCTAATCGCATTCATAACGACCATATATCTTATCGTTAAGGCATTACATCATAATCAAGCCTATTCTTTTAGAAATTATTTGGTGATGGGGCTTATATTTATACCAACTGCCTATTCATTTTTTGTTGGGCAAATTAATCCACTTGTCATGTTATGTGTGGTTTTATCCCTTCATAACACAATACATTCTAAAGTGCGTTTGGCAGGATTTTTTTGGGGCATATCTATCATTCTTAAAATTATGCCGATTCTCTTTATTTTATATTTCATCGCAACAAAAAAATTGACCATCATCTTATATGGCTTATTGACCATTATCATCCTAAATTTCATCACTATCTTATTTTTTCCTGATGCGTTCTTAAATTTTATTCATATCTTGCTGATGGGCTCAAATCAGTTAAATCCACATCCAGCCAATCAATCGCTTGGGGCTTTTCTTGCACGAATACTAACGACAAACAGCTATAGCTATCCGCTATTAAATGCAAAAGAGCTTGCACAAATGATTCATTATGGGATGATTGCGATAGGGATAATAAGTACATTTGCGATTTTGTATCAATATGCAAATAAAACGAAGTTCTCATCGCTATTGGGATTCAATATCATTTTTATTTTGGTGGTGCTTATCTCTCCATTATCATGGGAAAATTTTTATGTCTTATTAGTCATCCCATTCGTATCATTGATAAGCTATTGGCAACACCTCACACGCCCCATGCGGTGGGCTATCATTGTTGCCATTGGGCTGATAATCACTCAACGCGGTTGGGCATTATATGGGAGCGACCCCGAATTATTTTTGTGGTTAAAGTCGTATACGCTTCTCATGTCACTAGGATTTTATGGGGCATTTATTTTATATATCGTGAATATTGCATTGCTCATTCAAGGGTACAATATTCACGATACAACTCATTCATCACGGCAACGGGATTAGCGTTTGCACCCCCGCCGATGGTGTACTCTCCACTGACCAGCCTTCTAGCCCGTCTGATGTGCGAATTTTCCACCATGTAAAACCATCCGCAACAATGGGACCATCTATGACATCCACCGTTGTACCATCGGCAAGTGTGGTGAGGATAACCCCGCTCAATGAGGGTGTTTCACGCAGGCGTTGATTGCTATTGCTGGTGGTATTAATCATCACCTGTCCGCCAACCATCACGCTGGGCAAACTGGGGGCGGGGGTTTGGGTGGGGAATATAAACGGCGTGGGTGTGATTTCGGATATGCCATCCACACAAAACGGTTCTAAACCAAATTGTTCGCGTTGGGTGCAAGTCGGGTTTGGCACATAACGATTGGTATGTGTCCATGCCAATAAATCTTGACGATTGAGTAATAAGCGCCATTCACGCAGGCTCAAATCATTCATCCCCGTCAGCAAGGCTTGCCCATCTGCGCTAAAATCTACACTGCGGAATGAAGAAATATCGCTTGTGCGATAGCGCCGAATTTCTGCACCTGTCGCCACTTCCCACACACTGAGGCGACGGTCTACCCCACCACTGGCGATACTCAATCCATCTGGCGAAAAATCCACACCCATAATTTGCAAATCATGCCCTGCAATCCGCCGTACCACGCGGTCACGACTGCTGAGATTATCATCGGATGTATCCCAAATAATCAGGCTACCATTATCCGCGCCCGACACGGCGAGGGTTGCATCGGCATTAAATGCCACCGAGCGCACACCACTGCCATGCCCTTTATATTCACCCAGCAATGCGCCCGTTTCGACATCCCATAATAACAAGGTTTGGTCGGCAGAAGCAGAAATAAAGCGTTTGCCATCGGGGGTGACAGCAATATCATTCACTTGGTCGGTATGACCGGCATCATCTTTGCCGATTTTGGGTCCAAATTGGCGGATTTGTTGCCCTGTGTTCACATCCCATAAGATAATCGCGCCATCGGCATCACCCGAAAGCACACGGACATTATCAGGCAGATAGGCAACCGCCAACACATCATTTTCATGCCCAATCAATTCGATTTGTGGTTGCCCTGTGGTGATGTTCCATACAATCACCAAATCATCCGCGCTACCCGATAACGCAGTGGTATTATCAGACGCAAGCGCCACATCAAATACCGAATCGGTATGCCCTCTAAATTCTTGAATCGTCAGCCCTGTTGCCGTTGACCATAAGCGCAATGTGCCATCAAATGAGCCAGAAAGGACAGTTAAGTCATCATTCCCATACACCCCGACCACTGTCCGCAAGCGGGCATCATTGCTTTGGTGTCCCCGAAAAACCATCGTTTGCTCAGAATTTTGCAAATCCCAAAGACGTGCATAACCATCATCCGCCCCAGAGAACATCATCAAGCCATCATCTGAAATGGCAACCGATAGCACCGATGCTTCGTGGTCATTAAAACTTTTCAACACGGCACGGGTATTCACGTCCCACATCATCATGCTGGTATCTTCGGATACCGAGATAAATGTACGCCCATCTGGGAAAAATGCGAGGCTCATCACAGAATCATTATGCGCGGTGAATTCGTTAGGCGCAGTGTTATTGACCACATCCCACAGAAGAATGGTTCTATCGGATGAGGCGGATAACACCCGTGAGGCGGCGGTTGGGCTAAAGGCAACCGATAACACATCATCGCCATGCCCACTCAAAAATTTGATAAACCCGTCATTCAATGACCATACCCCAACACGGTCATCATCCGCGCCAGAGGCGAATAAGGTGCCATCATTATTAAACGATAAGCTATTCACCCCACCGCTATGCCCACTGTAATTTTGCACCAACTCACCGGTATCGGCACGCCACAAAATAATTTGGCGGTCTTCGCCCCCTGTGAGTAAAAATTGACCATCTGGGCTATAAATAACCGTATTTGCGCCACCATTATGGGCATCCCAACGGATAAATTGGGCTTGCGTTGCCATATCCCACACCACCACCCGACCATCTGCGCCAACCGATGTGATGAAGCGGTTATCGGGGCTAAAGGCAATCCCGCGCACACGGTTGGTATGTCCAGAGGTGTTTGTCCCTGTAAATCGGAATAATTCATCACCTGTTTGGGCATCCCACACGATGACGGCATTCCCAACCGCACCTGCCAATCGGGTTTCATCCGATGAGATGGCGAGCGCCAAAACAGGCACGCCCTCCATATCAAATAAAAAGCGTGTCCCTGGTGCATATGCCACTTCTGCTAAAATGCGCTGGGCTTGGGGCGGGGCTTGTTGGATTTCATTGGCAGATACGGCTAATAAAACGGCTAATTCGTTCAGATTATCACTCAAGGCGCGTCCCGCATTCGAGGCAAGTGCCAAACTCCGCGCCCGCAATTCGTTGGATACCGCTTCCACACGCGCTTCTTGGGCGCTACGTAACGCCACAAATGCTTCTTCTTGGGCGCTAACCGCACGCGCTTGGGCATTCACCGCCACAAAACTGAGGATGAGTGAGGCAATCAAACCAATCGCCACAAAGCTGAGGGCAATTCGCAAGCGATTTTGTGACCGCCTGCGGAGTTCCAATTCGCGTTCTAAGCGTTCCCGCTCTAAGCGTTCCCGCTCTTCATTGTCTTTGATGCTGGCTTGAATAAATTCACGTTGTAATGCGGTTGCATCGGCTTCATCCAACCAAATTTCGGCGCGTGCCAACCGATTCCCCGTCAGCAAATAGGCTTTATCACGCTTGGCGGATACCCAATCGGTTGCCGATTGCAAAAGTTCACTACTTAGGCGCAAATTCTCTTTATCTTCCGCCACCCATGCCCGAAAGCGTTCCCACTCACGGATGAGCGCCTCATGCCCAATATCCACCAAAATGACGGGGGCAGATTGGGCGCTATTGGGGCGGATTTGAAAATTGGTGATGAGCAAGCGCGTATCCGCAGAGGTCAAAATATCTATCAATTCCTGAACCGCTTCGGGGGGAACATCCCGAAATGACAGGTCAGCACGGTCTACCCGACGGCGTGTTGCCTCACCTGTTTCGCTCACCTCAACCAAGCGCAATAACACACGACGCATAATAGCTTGTTGGGCAACATTCAGGTCGTTATAAATATCTTCGGCATGACGGGCTAAAGCGCGTTGCACCCCGCCAATCTCTTCATAGGCTTTGGCGGTCAGTTTGATACCATCGCGCTTCATATACAATTCTTTAAGGGCATATTGCAACAGTGGCAATGAACCCGGTTGGCGCACTACATCATCCAAAATACGTTGTGCCAAATTGGGTGGGTCATATGTCAAACCAACCGCGCGGGCGGGTCCTTCTATGGCACGGAGCAATTCGGCGGGGGTCATCTCGGTGGCGATGACCATATTTTCTTGTTCAAATAACTCGGCAAGGATGGGATAGCGACTGAGCCTATCAAAAAAATCGGCTCGCATGGTGATAATCACACTCACCCGCCCATTTTTACGGGTGACGGCTTCATGAAGTAAGCGCATAAAAATGTCGCGTTCTGCTTCGCCCGCGCGGGTAAAAATTTCTTCAAATTGGTCAATCACCATCACCATTTTGGCTTCTGGATTGGCATCGCCCAGTACCCGCGCCACAAATGGATGCAAATAATCAATGGATTCATAAAATAGTTTGGTCAGCTTATCCGCTTCCTGCCCTTCTAAAAGCGGGGCAAGGCGTTGCGATAGGGCTTCAATCGGATTACTGCCCGGTGTGAATAAAATGATACGCCATGTGTCGCTCCCACGGATTTTACCCGCACGTAAGGCAGGCAAAACACCTGCCCGCACCAATGAACTCTTTCCGCTACCACTCGCGCCGACCACCGCCAAAAAGCGGGTAGGACGGTCTTGACGTAAGCGATGGAGACATTTATCAATCAGCGTTTCACGCCCGAAGAAAAATGCCGCATCTGTTTGTTGAAAGGCTTCAAGTCCTTTGAATGGGTTGGGGATGTTATTGGGGTCTACCGAGTCATATATCCCCAAACGGCGCTTACCGGGGATGGCTAATAACAATTCGGGGAAGGCTTCTTCATAGCGCCCCTCAAAATTGATAAAATGCAAATTTTGTACCCAGTTGAGCGATTCTTCATGTTCCAATTCGCGGCGGGCATCCACTGCCATAATGGGGATGATGAATTTCTCTTGTTGACGCGCCATGAGGACTTCACGTTGTACCCAATCACTTTTGACCGCATCGGGCGATAGGCAAACGACAACGATTTGTGAGCGTTCTATCCCCCGAAAAATTTCTTCCTGCCATTGTTCTCCCCCATGAATCTGACGGAAGTCAATCCAAACTTCCATCCCTGCATCCCCCAAATCGCGGGCGATGCGTTCTGCGAAAATTTTATTGCGACGTGAATATGACACAAAGACACGGTTCATGGCAAATCATCCGTTTGATTTTTTTAACAACATAACCTCATTATAAACCAAAACAGATGCTCATTGGCATATTTCGCCAGCAAATAACCCAAAAGTGCCATAAAATAAAATAAACATCACAAAAGGACGATAATCAATGACAACTCAACACACCTTCACAGGGTTTACCCCACAAGCGATTGATTTTTTGCGCGATTTGGTCATCAACAATAATAAGGACTGGTTTGAAGCCCATAAAGACACCTATATCACCACCCTACAAAATCCGGGAGTGGCATTGGTCGAGGCGGTTGGCGAGCG
>JALONZ010000599.1 GCA_025454675.1 Anaerolineae bacterium
AAGGCGTTATAAAGAAACCATAGACCAAGCAAAAATGACAAGTATTATTCATATTGGCATCACTCAAAAATGGTCTGACTCATTTCAACATCTTATATCATCTCTGGCAAAACTTATTAAAGCGATGGACGAAAAATAAGAGTCATTCTAAATCCGTCACATATTTTTCGGGCATCGGCTCACTTTGCACATCGTATATCACAAAGCCCCGTGCCTGATAATTCGGCAATGCAACCGCACTATCCAAATTACACGTATGCACCCAAACCCGTCCACCCTGCCCCGTTAATTCCCATGCGCGTTCAATCCCAAAACTGAGGACATGCTTGCCCATCCCGCGCCCGATGAACATGCCACGCAAGCCAAAAAACGCGATTTCCACATCATCCCCCACTTTTTCTAGTTCAATATAGCCCGCAGGCACACCCTCCGCATAAGCGACATGCACCTCACGCCCCGCATCCGCCAAAATGGATTCCAGTTCGGCACGGGACATCAGCAACCTATCGCGCCAACCCCATGCGTATCCAACGGAACGGTATAAAAACAAGTAATAATCGGGGTCGAGGCGGTCAATTTTGACGATATTAAAATCGGGAGATTCTGCGAAGGCAGGTTTGAATTGGTCGGGTGAGGTCATCTGTAAATAGGTGGTGATGAGTGTGGTTGGCTTGGTCATGTTTGGGGATAATCCTTCAATATGGATGATGATATAATCAGGCAATCGTGTTCGATAGAACCACTATCAAATTATATTTTGAAAGGTATTGCTATGGATTTTGCACTAACAGAAGAACATTTACAAGCACAAAAAATGGTGCGCGACTGGTGCGCCAAAGAAGTGATTCCCGTCATCGGTGAATGGGATAGAAAACAAGAAATGAATCCCGCCTTTTTGCCTCGCATGGCAGAATTGGGCATTTTGGGCATCAGCATTCCCGTTAAATACGGCGGACAAGGCTTCGATTACATCACACTTGGGTTGGTATGCGAAGAATTAGAACGTGCCGATACTCATTTGCGCGTGGTGATGAGTGTGCATCATGGGCTGAATAGCATGGCTATTTTGCAATGGGGTACGGAAGCACAAAAACAAAAATTCTTAGCCCCACAAGCCCGTGGCGAAAAATATGCCGCCTTCTGCCTCACCGAACCCGATGCGGGTAGTGATGTGGTCAGCATGAGAGCCACCGCCAAAAAACAAGGCGATGTGTATATCCTCAATGGCGAAAAAATGTGGATTAGCCTCGCTACCAAAGCACACCACTTTTTGGTGGTCGCCAAAACCGACCCCAACGCAGGACATCGTGGCATGAGTGCCTTCCTCGTCACCAGCGATATGAAAGGGGTTACATCAGGCGATATTCATGGCAAATTGGGCGTGCGTGCAGGCTCAACTGGTTGGGTCAAATTTGAGAATGTCGAAGTCCCCGCCGAAAATATGCTCGGACTCGAAGGCGAAGGCTTCAAAATTGCCATGTCGTGCCTCGATAACGGGCGTTATACCGTTGCCAGTGGCGCGACGGGTCTCATCCGTGCCTGTTTGGAAGATAGCATCAAATATGCGATGGACAGAGAAACATTTGGCAAACCGATTGCACATCACCAACTGATTAAACAAAAAATCGCCTATATGCAACAATGGTATGATAATGCCAGTTTATTGTGCTATCGTGTGGGATGGCTGAAAAATGTGGGCATCCGCAACACCCGCGAAACCAGCATGGCAAAATGGTATGCCACCGACCAAAGTGTGCAAGCCGCCCTTGAAGCTGTTCAAATTCACGGCGCGTATGGCTTTAGTGATGAATATCCCGTAGAACGTTATTTGCGGAATAGCAAAGGCGCAGTGATTTATGAAGGCACAAGCGAAATTCATCAATTGATGCAAGCCGATTTCGCCTTCGGATACCGCGAAGAAAAACCCGATTTACGGTGCGAATTGCCCCCCTACAATGCCGATGAATGGCAATCTGAGGGTGTCGAAATGGCGATGGGTGACTAATCGCCAGAACCCCGCCAACTTGATATATAATGAGATAGGACGGTGTTATGCCGTCCTATTTTTATAGGAGTTCAGAAATGGTTACACAATATCCAACCTATACAGTGCAAATCCCGATATTAGGCAAAATCATTGCCGAAGATTTCCATACGAAGCATTTTTAGAGACGGATTATGGGGATATTCATGTTGAATGGGTACATGGAAAGGTGATTGAGATGCCAGGGGTTGATGAAAAACATGACGACATTTTACGGTATCTGGACAGAATATTCTCAATGTTTTTTGAATATTATGGCGGAGGGCGTGTATTAAGAGACCCGATGCTCATGAGGATAAAAGAGGCGGGTGTTTCACGTTCACCAGATATACAAATCCTCTTACCAGAAAATCTGGGGCTATTAAAAGGGATTCAAGTCATCGGTGCATCAGATTTGGTCATTGAGGTGGTATCTCCGGGCAGTGAACGCATAGACCGTATCCAGAAATTGGAAGAATATGAACGCGGGGGTGTCAAAGAGTATTGGATTATAGACCCAATCCATAAAGAAGCTTTGTTTTATCTCTTGAATACAAACGGGCTATATGAGCGACAAATACCAGATGAAAATGACCGTTATTATTGTAGTGTTGTAAAAGGGCTGTGGATTTCCATCCCCACGTTATGGCAAAAACCAATCCCCACAGGTAGCCAGATTTTAGAGTGGTTAAAAGGGATGAAACCGTAATAGTTCATTTCGGAGCAAAAAATGTCAACGCAAGCAGAATTTGTAGAAATCAATCTTGAAGAGTTGCCCGTCACTGGCGACATCATCGCCGAAAATGTGCCGTATGATGTTTTTCTGAACACCGATTATGGTGATGTACCTGTGGAGTGGGTACGCGGAAAGGTGGTTATTGTGGCTGGTGGAGCAAGTCCTTTACATAACAGAGTCGTGAATTATTTGGCTTGGCTATTCAAAGTTTTTATTGATAGAACCATCAAAGGTGAAATTTATACCGACCCTACCCTGATGAAGGTCGAAGCCGTGAATGTATCGCGTGCGCCAGACATTTTATATTTAGCACCAGATAACCCCGCCAATGTGGAAGAAAAACAAGTGGTTGGTGTGGCGGATTTGGTCGTTGAGGTCGTATCCGAAGGCAGTGGGCGCACAGACCGCATCCATAAATTTTTGGAATATGAAAAAGCAGGTGTGAAAGAATATTGGATTGTTGATTTTCGCAAAAAAGATGCCCAATTTTGGGTCTTGAATGAGGGTATTTATACCGAACAATTACCCGATGAAGCCAATATTTATCATAGTACCGTCTTAGCGGGATTTTATTTTGATGTGACCACGTTATGGCAAAAGCCCCTACCTGATTCGGTTGTCATTTATGATATGGTTCAGGGTATGCTCAAAGGACAAGCATAATTCATGAAACTCATCTTTTTGGGAGATAGCCTCAC
>JALONZ010000062.1 GCA_025454675.1 Anaerolineae bacterium
GCGTGCATCTTCAACTGCCCATTTCATCGAGCGCCATGCCCCCAAACCTTCGGGGTCTAAGGCGGCGACATGATAGGCATCGGATGATGAGGCATGACCCAAGACTTCGGCATAAATATGCGCTCCGCGCTTTAGCGCGTGTTCAAGACTTTCTAATATCACAATGCCACACCCTTCGCTGAATACAAATCCGCTACGGGTTATATCGAATGGACGGCTGGCTTTCTCGGGATTATCTTCATAACCCGTAGCAAGTGCATTCATCGCCTCGAAACCTGCGATGGTGTAATCTTGCAAAATGGCTTCAACACCACCACAGATGACGACATCGGCTTTGCCATAGCGAATAAGTTCCGCGCCTTCGCCGATGGATTGTGTGCCTGATGCACAGGCAGTAGATGGTGTTTTTAATGCGCCTAATGTGCCGAAATGGTGACTGACATAATGTGAGGGCATATTCGGCAATGAGTTAATCAGCGATAACGGATTTGGTTTGCGATAACCGGATGTTTTGTATTTGGTGGTGGCTTGCTCCGACATTTCATGTGAGCCGAGTGATGTGCCGATAACCACACCAACACGTTCCCCAAATTCGCGCAAATAATCGGGTGAAAGCCCTGAATCTTGTATGGCGGCAATGGCACTCATCACAGCAAATTGCGAGGCGCGTCCCATTCGGCGGGCTTCTTTGCGGTCTATGTGATTGGATGAATCAAATCCACGCACTTCTCCCGCAATTTTAACGGGGACATGGGCGGTTTCGATGGTTTCGATTCGGCGAATACCAGATTTGCCGTTTTTGAGGTTATCCCATAATGATGGGACATCGCCTAATGCAGTTGTCGCGCCTAAACCAGTAATCACGGTGCGCGGAAAATTATTTCTCTGGAGTTCCATCACTGCTCCCTATGGGCATATTGGCTATATCGGTCTTTATGGTTTGTATCACGTTGCCCAAAACGGCTTGTTGGGCTTGATAAATGGCGTTTTTAACGGCTTTGGCATCTGAACTGCCATGTCCTATAATAACAACCCCATTCACGCCCAACAGTGGCGCTCCACCGATTTCGGATGGGTCGATGAGTTTGCGAACTTGACTGAATGCGGGGCGTGATAATAATGCGCCGATTTTTGAGCGCCATGTTGATTTGAGCTGGTCACGGATGATATTGACCATATAGCGTGTGGTTGCTTCAAAAGTCTTGAGCATGATATTGCCGATGAACCCATCCACCACAACCACATCGGCGACATTATGGTGCATATCGGGTGGTTCGATATAGCCGATATAATTGAGGGGCAACTCACGTAAAATCGTATTAGCTTCTTGAAGAAGGGGTGTGCCTTTGGTTTCTTCTTCACCATTGGAGATAAGCGCAATTCTAGGATTATTCACCCCCAGCGCATTTTGAGCATAAGCACTGCCCATGATAGCGAATTGTGCTAACCATTCGGGCTTAGAATCGGTATTTGCGCCAATATCCAATACAATAACGGGTTTACCGTAAATGGGATAAATGATACTTAATGCGGGGCGCTTGACTCCCTGAATCCGTTTTAATGTTGATAACATGGCAATGGCGTGAATTGCGCCTGTATTGCCCATGCTGACAAAGGCATCTGCTGACCCGTTTTTGACCAAATTTAAGCCGATATGGATGGATGAATTGGGTGTTTCGCGGACGGCATCGGCTGGTTTGGTGTGCATTTCGATAACATCATCGGCATTTACGATTTCGATTGGCAAGGCTTGGGTGTTATGCTTAGTGAGTTCTTGTTTAATTAGGGCTTCGGGTCCGACCAGAATGATGTGTGTTTTCCATTCTTTTGCGGCTAAAATTGCGCCCTCAACATCTGGATGGGGACGGGTGTCTGTTCCAAAAGCATCTACCACAATACGCATGAATATCTCATTTCTTCATGTAAGCTATTTATCTCTCTTGTATAAAAAATTATTGGGGTGCAAAAGGATTGACAGCAAAAAAGTTTCGCATATAATAACCATCAAGCCATATACATGCCTTGGTGGCGGAATAGGCAGACGCGCACGGTTGAGGGCTGTGTCTCGCAAGGGGTGGAGGTTCAAATCCTCTCCAAGGCACATAAAACGACCTACTCATATGAGTAGGTCGTTTTGATTTGTATAAAATCGGTTGCGATAAGGCGCAAATAAGGGTAAACTCCTCTCATATCATTCATGCAACAGAACAGGTTAATTTGCCATGAGCGACAATCCACAAGTGTTAGACCAAGCCTATGCCTTGATTGAGGCGCAAAAATTAGGTGAGGCACGCGCGTTACTTGATAAATACCTAGCGACCGATAAAAATTCGGTTGATGCGTGGTGGTTATATGCCCACGCGGTAGAAGACCCAAAGCAAGCAGTGACTGCCCTTGAAAATGTCACTCGCATAGACCCCAATCATGCCGAAGCGAAATCATTATTGGAATCGGCACGTCAACAAGCAGGTGTTAGCGCACCGAGTGATGATGATTTTGATATTGATTTCGATGATGAATCACTTGCGCCCAAAGAAGATGCTGAACCAGCCGATACACGTAGGCGCTCATTTATCATTTTTGGTGTGATTGTGGCGTTGGTTGCGCTAGGTATTATTATCCTTGCATTTGCCCCACGTCCACAGACACCCGCTACAGATGTCACACCGACATTCGTCTCGCAAAATGTTGATATACAAACATCTCAGGTTCAAATTATAATCCCACTCGAAACAGATGCGAATGCAACAATACAAACAGATGATATTTCATTGACCTTAACGGCAGAATTTCAAGTTGTTATTCAACCGACGACTGAGGTCTTGAATACAAATACCCCTACAGATGCAACTCCGGTGGTTGATTTTGCTACAGCAACGCCATTTGCCCAAACCGTGGTTACGCCAGAGGTTGTTCAACCGTCTGTGGATGCGTTCTTAGCATCATTAGCAACGAATTACCCGACCAGCGGAACAACTGAAACCGTAAATACAGTTATGGGTGCAACTCTGCTGGTACAGATGTGTACAACACGCGGGGAAGCACATAACAGCCTTATTCCGAATGCGATGGCAGGGTTAAGCCAAGCCATTGAATTGCTCCCTGCCGATTATGTTGGGGTAGGGGTGCGATTTTCGGATTGCAGTGCCAATGAGACCATTAATGTGATGATTATGCCCAGCCAATCGGCACTCGAATATAAAAATGCCGATTTGAGTGAGCAAGATTTTAGGCGGTCTTGGCGTGTTGTTGATGCCTAATTAAGTATTCCGTGAGGTCGGTAATTGGATGATAAATGTTGTTCCGTTACCAACCTCACTTTTAACATGTATATCACCATTATGCTTTTGAATAATGCCATAACTGATGAACAACCCCAAACCATTACCACTTTCCTTTGTGGATACAAACGGTTCAAAGATACTTCCAATAATGGATGGGTCAATACCAACACCTGTATCCATCACCACGATTTTGATGTGCGTTGCATCGTGAGATGTTTCGATGGTGAGTTCCCCCCCGTTTGGCATGGCATCTTTAGCATTGATAATGAGATTCTGTATGACCTGTTCTAATTGAAAGCGATTGCCCAACACATGGGGTAGGGGAGACAGATGGGTTATGATGCGGATGTCATCCAAAATGCGTTGGTTGAATGATGTTAATTTTTCGATGAGTTCGTTGATGTCAATTGGCAAAAATTGAAGGCTTTCAACTTGTTTATTGCCCATAAAGGCGCGTAGGCTGTCTACAATATAATTGATGCGCTCAATGCTATCGAATGCCATATCAATCATACCCATATCCCCTTGATAAGCCCCGTCTTCAATGTCTTCTTTGGTATTATCGAGGCAAATCCGAATTGGCATAAGGGGATTTTTTATTTCGTGGGCAATCTCACCAGCAAGGCGACCTATTGATGCCAATTTTTCTGTCCGAATGAGTAAGCGTTGTGCCGATTCCAATTCGGATGTGCGTTGGGCAACCATATCTTCAAGGTGCAACGCATATCGTTGTTGAATTTGATACAGTTCTGATTTACGAAATGCCAGTGCAATTTGTTTGCTTAATCCATTGAAGAGGCGGAATTGATTTTGGGTGTAAGAGGTGTCTGCACCTAAGACAAGCATCCCTAAAATATCATGACCACTGGTTAATAAAGCGGTAATTGCGTAATGATGATTGATAAATTCGGTCATATTATCCCACTGAATAAGGTCTTTGGCTTGCTCAATATGCTTTTGAACATAGTCACTAAAGGGAAAAGTGTTGTGGGGTGTAAAGTTGGCATACTGGCGCGGGATTGACATATCGCGTTCATGATTGAGCTGGTAAATCTGAAACGATTGATTAGGAATGAGGTCTTGAATTAAATGTGCAACAAATTGAATCAAATCTTCGTTTTCTGGGTATAAATTAAGCGCCTCACTCACACGAAGCAGAGATTCTAATTCTTGGGTGCGGGCGTATAACTCATTTTCTAAATGAAATGCTTTTAATTTCGATTTGACTCGTGCTAATAATTCTTGTGGATGAAATGGTTTTCTTAGGTAATCATCAGCGCCAAGATTTAACCCCTCTATGACTTTATTGGAATCACTAATAGCCGTGATGATAATAGCGGGTATACGAGCTAATTTGGGGTCTTCGCGCATTTTTTTTAGCACATCGAGACCTGTAATGCCCGGCATGTTAATATCCAATAAAACCAAATCGGGCAATATCTTTTTAATGGTCTCAAATGTGCTAATGCCATCAAATGTTTTATGTACACGATAGCCTTCGTATTCAAAAACACGTTCTAACATCACGGCGGTAGAAAGTTGGTCATCGGCAACCAGTATTAGAGGTGCGGTTTCATTTTGTTTTAACATATTGACATAATCTCTTTCTAAATCGCATTGTGACTATGGGGTGATATGCTCTAATGGTAAAATAAAGGTCTCATCTCATTATAGTGTGAAAGTGTCTATGAAAGAAAAAACATCTCTTAAGAATTATCTACAATCACTTGCAATTGGCAGTTTAATTGGTATTGGTTTAGCAATCGTGTTTGGTGCTGGGTTTATCCTACGCGATTTTATCGATGTACCATCTTCTTTTTCTGTGAACCAATCATCCGTAACGGAAGGTTATCCGCTATTAGATGAGGTGCAAGAATTGATTAATCAACATTATTTGCGCCAACAACCAGATTATCAAACACGACAATATGGCGCAATTCGGGGTATGTTGAGTGCGTTGGGAGATAGAAATACATTTTTTATTGACCCACCAGTTGCCCAAAGTGAAAGTCAGGTTTTGGCAGGAACATATGGTGGGGTAGGGGTGTTGCTTCGGCGAAATGAAACGGGTGATTTTGTCATGTATCCCTACCCAGATAGTTCGGCGTTAACGGTTGGGTTATTGGATGGGGATATCTTAAAATCGGTTAACGGACGCGAAATTACTTTATCTGACCAGCCCGATGCAGTAGACCAATTATTACGGGGTGAGGTCAAAGATAATAATGGGGTAGATGTTGTTATCCAACGTGGAGATGAAGTATTGTCTTTTTTTATCCCGTTTGCCATTGTGAATGTACCATCAATTCAATGGCGCGTTTTGGATGAAGATAGCCGAATTGGGTATATCTTTATTATGCGATTCACATCGCGTACTCCGAGTGAATTAAAGGTGGCATTTGAAGAATTGACCTCTTCTGACATCGAAAGCATCATATTAGACCTGCGTGACAATGGTGGCGGGTTACTTCAAGAGGCAATAGATATTGCGGGTGTGTTTTTAGGCAATGAGGTGATTATGATTCAAGTTAGTCGCACCGAAGAACAAGAATTTTACCCGAAGAATGCTGAACTCCAGATTGATTTTCCGATGATTGTATTGGTGAATGGGCGAACAGCTAGTGCCGCCGAGTTGGTCGCTGGCGCAATTCAGGACGCTGATAGAGGGGTCTTAGTGGGTCAGAAAACGTTTGGTAAGGGGACAATCCAGCAAATTTATCGGTTATCTGATACATCATCTTTACACGTTACATCACATGAGTGGCTCACACCCAATCGAAATGTGATTGATGGAATGGGATTAACACCGGATATTGAGATGATACCCGATGAAAATGGGCGCGATGTTGAACTTGGAGAAGCAATTCGCTATTTTCAAAACAATGTGTTATCAAACAACTAGAAGAGAATAAAATCATGGCAGAAGGTCGCAAAATTATCGCACGGAACAAAAAAGCCACTCATGAATATTTTATTGAGGATACTTATCAGGCGGGCATCGTGCTGATGGGGTCTGAGATAAAATCTATTCGTAGGAATCGAATTAGTTTGCAGGAAGGATTCGTACAAGAAACTGATGGAGAATTGTGGCTGATGCAGGTCAATATCGCACCTTATGAGCAAGCCAGTTTCTTTGGGCATGTTGACCCATTGCGCCCACGCAAACTATTGATGCGAAAAAAAGAGATTGCAAAAATTATCTCTCAATTGCGCGAGCGTGGTTATACAGCCGTTCCTTTGCAAGTCTATTTAGTTGATGGATTGGCAAAAGTTGAAGTAGCAATCGCAAAAGGTAAAAAATTGTATGATAAGCGTGATTCGATTGCTCAGAAAGATGCTCAACGCGATATTCAACGTGCATTAAAAGACAGGTACGAATAATGCCCGATTTACCACACACTATCCGAGAAATTAATGAATTGCCCGAAGCCGATAAACACGATGTGTATAAAGGGTTATTGCCACAGTGGGTATTTGAGAAATATGGTATTAACGCTGATAACCCCGAGGAACGTCGTAATCCGCCTATTATTTATTTTCGGTGTCCAAAGGGAAGTCGCGCGGTGGAGGTGATTGTCAAACAACGTGCAACCGATTTAGACCCGTTGTTTTATATCAATCTCGCCGATACACTGACACAGCAATTAATCGTATTGTTGATTGTTGTGAACGACCCTGATTCACCACGCTACAATACAGATTTTGACAAACAAGGCAATCCAACACAATTTGGCACAATCACCCGAAATATCTCAGCAGAAATTCAAGCAATGAAGGCGGGTTTAGCACCGGGTCAAATTCGGCGTGGTTTGCGTGTGTTCAAAGATTCCGTTCCATTCTTTGAGGAATTTGTTAAGAGCATGGGACATGACTTATTTTTCATCGAGCCACTCGCTTATACCAATGCCATTACATTTGAGCGATATGGTTTTAGCTATGTGAAGGGCTTGCAGGAGATGAATAAAATTCATCAAGAGTTCTTAGAGGGGAATGAATTATATAATCGCCTCACAGGAGAAAACCCATTCCGACAACCCGAAGCATCTAAAACGGTGCGTGGACGCGCATGGGCAATTCATGATGGTATTTTAGGATACCCATTTAGCGGTGTTCAGATGTACAAACGAATTGGGGTTCATTCAGGTGTAAACACTTTCCCTGATGCACAGTGGTAATGAGATGTGTGTGCTTGATGTGGGGGTATATTTTTCAGCAAGATTATAATTCGTGATAAGGTGCGTCTTTGAACGCCTAATCGTGTTCATCACTTTTTCCGTTCACAAAGTTCATAAAGTCGGTTAGGTGTTCATCTCTCTTAGGGCAATGTTGGCGGTGTGACCTCACCGCACGTTTGGCGCTATCTTCATGGGCATACATGCCTAATTGCTGACCACATTTATCGCAAACTGCGGGGTATCTGCCTACCTCACTTTCATCCAAACTGAGGGTTATTTCAATTTTCACTTTATGGCGCAATAAGCGTAAAATGTCGTCTAAGGTCATTGTGATTACTCCCTAATAATGCCCATTGTTCAAGTTAGTAGCGTGTTGATTGCTTCCGTTGCTTCCATGTTTCCGTGCTTCCATATCATCAGCGAACACATTAGATTGCTTTTCTGTATTCTCAAAAGCAGTGGAAGCAGTGGAAGCAGTGGAATGTATGGAAGCAGTTAATACATAAGCGCGTGGTGTTGGAAGGATAAAATCACCATTTTTGGAAGCAAGCCCATCCGCAATGAGTTTTTGAACGTGTTTAGAGATTGTTCCCGTCCTACCACCTATCAATCGTGCGATAGCCGTAACCGTGCGTTCTGTGTTGGTTGCGCCACGTTTTTCTAATGCCACGATAGCGCGTAATGTTTGCTTTTGCGAGTCGGTTAAGCCATTGATTGCCACTTGTTCGCCTTGTGTGCGTTCTAATACGACACTCTCTAGCCGTTCACCGAGTTCATCATCATAACCGAGTTCAATCCGTTTTGGTTTGAGATAATAATCTTTGAATGCGGATGAATCTTTCATTTTGGTGCATTCGACTT
>JALONZ010000063.1 GCA_025454675.1 Anaerolineae bacterium
CGACTACAGGTATACGTGATGGTTTCTTGTATCATGGGAAGCATTATCATCTCCCATCACTTACTTTTCAACCACTACCATTTTATGATGTATTGGAAGGTACTCATTTAGTTGAAATACAAGTGAATGGGTCTCCATTTTATACTGCGATGTCGTATCAATTTGCCATCAAAATTGAACCCACGCCAACACCTAGCCCAACACCGACTACACCATAACCAACAACCAAAAACAGGCGCATATGCCTGTTTCTGGTTAGTGGTGTATGACATATTCCAACACGCCGAACATTATTGAGACGCTCCAAAATTTAGATGTGCCTGAAAATTAAAGTGTACCCGCGACTATCAATTGCATTTCAACCGAAATGGGTACATTACTGGTGGATGGAATGATACTATCACCCAAATATAACGTATATATCGCATAAAATGATGCTATACTGGTTATGGTTGTATTCCTCATTTGGAGGTTATTTTTGATGACTGATGAAACACCGAATTCCACACCAGATAATTCTGTGGATGTGGATAATGACATGAATGACCGCTTAAATCGGCTTGGGGGGGAGGTCGCGCCCGTCATCACCCCAGAAGAATTTGCCCGTTTGCAAAAAGCGGGTCAGGTGCATATTGATGCACGCGGGCGTGTGCGTACAGAACGTCCACGCGGGACGGCAGACCCCGGTGTGTCGCTTCGCAAACGGCGGGCGTGGTACAGTGTCGGCTTGGGTAGAAAAGGTGGCTATGCCAAAAATTAACCCTGCACAATCGTTGGTGGATTTATTGCGCCAACGCGGTATGTTGAACGACGCGCAAGTCGAAGAAGCCTTACTCGCTGTTCCACGTCACTTATTTTTGCCTGATGCACCGTTTGAACAGGTGTATTCGGACGAATCTATTGATGTTAAAACCAATCAACGGGGTGATGCGACCTGTTCGGATACCATGCCGAGTATGGTCGCACATTTGCTTCAACAATTATCGCTCAAACGGGGGCAAAATGTGTTGCATATCGGCACGGGGACGGGTTATGTGTCGGCGCTGATTATGCACCTCATCGGCAAAGATGAAGGCACACTCACCACCATCGAAATTGACCGTGATATTGCCAAAGAAGCCGAAAATAAACTGGTGCGGAATGGCTTTAGCATGGTGAAAGTGGTCACATCGGATGGTGCAGAAGGCTATGCGCCTCGCGCCGCCTATGACCGCATTGTGGCGACATGTGGTGTGTGGGATATTCCGCCCACATGGATAAAACAACTCAAACCAGAGGGGCGCTTGATTGTGCCGATGTGGATTGACGGCTTGCAGGTCATGGCTTCGTTCAGTTTGCAAGCGGATGGCACGTTATATGCCGAACAAGTCATCCCCAGCGCGTTTGTGTATATTCGTGGGATTGCTGAGGGTCCGTTGGTACGGAAAATGGTCGGTAGCACCGAATTGATGTTGCTGGCTGATGAAATTGATGAGATTGATACCGTCTCATTATCGTTACTACTCGCGCATGATGCTGAAATTTGCCATTTGAGCATCCCGCTCAATACGATTGAATATTGGTATGGATTCATTCCGTTCTTGATGCTCAATGAAGGTGATAAGGATGTATTCGCCTTGTATACAATTCGGGATGGGTATCAGGCATTTGGCATGGATGGGGAAGGATTCGCGCTGATTTCAAATGCGAGTGCGTCATTTGTGCCATATTATGGGTTAGGACGGGCGCATTGTTTTGCGGGGTCGGATGCGTTCATCGAAATTGAGACCCAACTTGACCGGTGGCAATCCGCGGGCAGACCAACGATAGACCGTTTGCGGATGCGCCTCATCCCGATTGGTGAAAGTGTGCCAGAAATCGCAATAGGCAAATTATACCCACGCCGTCATCACTATTTGCATGTGTGGCTTGATGTATGATTACACTCGATACCATTCAAAAAGCGGTTCAACTATCCGAATTTGATGCTGTGAATGCCCAAGAAAATATGGCACCCAACCCGCGTGGCATGTTCCCCGAAAATCGGGATAAACCACCCAAAGAGGCGGGTGTTTTGGCATTGGTGTATCCTGATGACGATGGGTGTCATATTATTTTGACCCGCAGAACCGAACACCTTGGCAACCATAGCGGACAGATTAGTTTTCCGGGGGGTAAGCGTGACCCGCACGACCCCGATTTTATTGCAACGGCATTGCGCGAAACGTGCGAAGAATTGGGCATTTGTGATGACATCACCATAATTGGGCATTTGAACAAGTTTTATATCCCGCCCAGCCATTTTACGGTATATCCGACTGTGGCGACCATGCCCTACAAGCCGATATGCCACCCAAATCATCACGAAGTGGCAGAGGTGTTATATTTCCCCATCCGCGAATTGCTAAATCCGCAGATAAAAGGGGTGGATGAAGCCGAAATGCGTGGTGTGAAAATTCGGTTGCCGTATTATCAATTTGGGAATCATAAAATATGGGGGGCAACGGCGGCGATGTTGGGTGAATTTGAAGCGCGGATTCGTACAGCCATGAAATAATATCATTTTCGGGCGGATGAACGATAAATCCGCCCGATTTTATATCTTTATTGTTCAGTATCTTTTTGTGGGGCATCGCCCTCGCTAATTTCTTCACCCTCTTTGGGTTTCCAAACTTCTTTGGCAATATCGGTATACAGAATGCCATCTAAGTGGTCAATCTCATGCTGAAAGACCCGCGCTTGCCAACCCTTTGCCTTAATCCGAAACTCTTTACCATGACGGTCTTGCCCTGTGACGACAATGGTCTCATGGCGTTCCACCTCGCCATAATATCCGGGTATAGATAAGCACGCCTCAACACCCTCCACCATTTCTTTGCTGGCTTTGATAATTTTGGGATTAGCAACCACATAAACCACACCTGCTTGGTCGCCATATTCGGCTTTGCTCTCTTCATCATCAGGCAAGCGCACCACAATCAATCGCTGACTGATACCCACTTGGGGCGCGGCTAATCCCACACCAGGCGCATCAATCATGGTTTCAATCATATTATCCACCAATTGCTGAAAGGCTTTGTCAAAACTGATTACTTTGACCGCCTTTTTACGCAAAATGGGGTGTTCTACTTTAACAATCGGAAGTAACGCCATATCTCTCTTAAAATCCTCAATCCACTCATTATATCAACAGGGACACCATACAGGGTGTCCCTACAACAACCATATTACTTGTATTTTAACTGAGTTCACCTATGAGCCAATAGGTTAAAATCTGTCCTTTGCCCTTTACATCCACTAACCCACGTTTTTCAAACGTAAAATGGGCTTTTAACACCTCATAGGCGCGGTCTGTGACTTGAATCTTGCCACCCTGCCCTGTAGATTCCATCCGACTGGCGGTATTGACCACATCCCCCCACAAATCATACGAGAATTTGGTCGTGCCAATCACGCCAGCCACCACATGCCCACTATCAATGCCGATACGGAGTTCTAAATGAATCCCGATATGGTCATTAATGGTTTTCATGACCTGTAGCATGGCAAGCGCCAATTTGCCAATCCGTTGGGCGTGGTCTGGGGCTGGGTCTGGGATGCCTGCAACCACCATATACGCATCCCCAATGGTTTTTATTTTCTCCGCGCCATGTTTTTGGGTGATAGAATCAAATGTCGAAAAAACGGTGTTCAAGATTTCCATCAATTGACGGGGTGTTAAAGAGACGGTGAGCGGGGTAAATCCGACCAAATCGGCGAATAAGACGGTTGTCTCTTCGTGATATTCGGCAATCGTATTTTCTCCTGCCTTGAGGCGTTCTGCAATGGGGCGTGGCAACACATTGAGTAACACATTATCCGCTTTATCGCGTTCAATCGCAAGTTGGGCATTGGCTTCTTGTAAGCGGAGTTCCAGTTGTTTGCGCTCGGTGACATCTTGTATGCTAACTGCCGCAAACGCATCCCCAGAAATGGATAATTCGCCGAATGGGTTAATTGGTTGAAAGTGAATATCAAAAAAATGCCCTTTTTCTTCATCTTGACATTCAAATTCATATTCTAAACCATGTGATAACTGTGTGTGCGTGTGTTCCCACTTGCTCATAATATTTTTGCCTGCGCTGGGATAAACCTTATTCATGAGTTCGCCTAAAGTCATGCCCACGGTTTGATGCGCCCAAGCCAATCCCCATGCTTCGACTACCCCATTGGCACGAATGATTTTCCCCTCACGGTCTAATAGACAGATGAGTTGCACAATCGAATCGGTGGTGGCTTCCCAAACTTGTTTGGATTGCTCGGTTATCAATATCAGGTCGCGCATTTTATTTTCGAGTTCAATAATACGTGCGCCAATGGCGACTCGTGCTTCCAACTCACGCGAATTGAACGGACGTGGCAGAAAATCATCCGCGCCAGCCGCCAACCCTGTGATGACGGCATCGCGTTCTTGCCTACCCGTGAGCATGATGATATAGCGATAAGGCTCAGAAAATTGTTCACGAACCGCTTTAATCAGTTGAATACCATCCATATTGGGCATCATCCAATCCACGATGAGCAATTGAATGGTTTGTTGTTGCATCACTCTCAACGCATCTAAGCCATCGCGGGCGGTGACAATGGTATATACCCCCGAATATCCTAATAAATTTTGGATGAGGGTGAGATTGACTTCAGTATCATCTACTACCAGAATGGTGGTCATAATGTCATATTCCCAATTTAATCACTATAATTGAAATACCATTATAATCCTAAATTCACGCGAGAGATATAAACATATAATTTCATGTTGATTGATTTACCACAAATAGTTGGCACATTATCACCCGTTCCACCATATGATTTTTCATTGATGACCAACCTCTTGGGACGTTATACACACCCTGTTATGGAATTTGTGGTTGGTCATGCCTATTGGCGCACCTTACATCATCGGGATGGGTTGGTGATGGTGCGTGTGGATAGCATCGGCACAACCGAAAAACCGCAATTACAAGTGATGGTTATGGCGACCACTGTCCCTATTCATCCACAAGAATTATTGGTTCAAGTAGGACATTTATTGTGCATAGATATTGATTATGCCCCGTTTTATGAATTTGCAAAAGCCCATTCCGCGTTATGGTCGGTTGTTGAACCTCTGGTTGGATTGCACTGGCTACGTACTCAATCCGCATTTGAGGCATTGATGCACACCATTATTGAACAACAAATCGCATGGGTGGCGGCACAAAAAGCCCAGCGTTGGCTGGTCGAATGGGGTGGGCATTGGTTAGAGGCGAATGGGTTGCGCGGATATGCCTTCCCAACCCCTGTACAGATTTCATCCGCCAGTGAGGAAGATTTTACCCCGCTCAAAATTACATATAAACGAATGCGACTGATGATACATATTGCCCAACAGGTTGTGAGGGGGGATATGCCCCTAGAGACCATTTTGACCATGCCCCCACAGGATGCCTATCAATTTTTGGTGGGGATTAAAGGCATCGGTCACTGGACAGCCTCTTGGACTTTGCAACGGACATTGGCGGTGCATAACTTTGTTGGGCATAATGATGTGGCGTTACAAGCGGCGGTTGGACGTTATTTTTTTGGCATTGAGGGTAAAGTATCGGCGCAGGCGGTGGATGACACCTTTGCCAAATTTGGAGATTATGCCGCCCTCGCCGCCAATTATACGATTATGCGTTGGATTTTTGATAAGTATTGAACCAAATTCCTGTCTGTTGCGTATTTTGTATCAAGAGACAGGAGAGGCAGATTGTGGCACATGAACTGGAACATGATTATCTGATTCAAGCACAAGCAGGCGACCCAACTGCCTTCGACTTGTTGCATCTATCACTAGAACCTGCATTGCTACGATTTGTGCGTCGGTTAGTGGGTGATGACCACTTGGCAGAGGACATTGTGCAAGATACTTTCATCACACTCTATACCCATCTGGACGATATTTATCCGCCCGAAAAATTGCGCCCATTTTTATTTCGGGTGGCGCGAAATAAGGCGTATGATGTGTTAAGGCGTGGTGGACGATATGATATGGTATCTTTGGATGATGAACCACTTGAAGCGCGTGTATCGTTTCATGCCGATAAATCACAAGCACCCGATGAAATTGCCCATTGGTTGTTGTTGTACTTGGAAGTTCAAGAAGCCATTGATAAACTGCCCGAACATCATCGTCAAACGTTGATTTTGTACTGCGAGGAAGAATTATCGTATGCCGAAATTGCAGATGTGATGGGGGTCAACATTGGCACGGTGAAATCACGCTTATTTCATGCCAAAAAGACCCTGCGTGGGCTGGTGAATCCCAAAACCATCTTGGCGATTCAACAAACCGATGAGGACGAAACACAAACGGATGAAGTGGCTGTTGTGAAGAATAAATTAAGTATTGAGGATAGTGTAGAGGAGGACTCTCATGGACGAGAATCAAAAAACACAACTTATGCAACTCTTACGGGCGCTTAAAGCGTTTCAACACTCAACACATCGCGCCATCACGACGGGCGCATTTAAAGGTACAAGCAAAATGACCGTCAAGGGATATAACGGATTGCATCAGAAAGCCTGTGAAGTTTTTCCTGATGATTTTTATATCACGCAATCCCTCTCGCTGGAAATTGAGGATACATTGGGCGAAGAAGAAATTTTGGGGCAAGTACAATATGCCACCAACCAACTTGTCACCTATTTAGAAGGGATGGCACGCGAGGATTCGCCGTTTGTGCGAGGATTCCGCTTTGAACGGGGCGGCGGGCGTGGTCGTCCAGAAGATTTTAATATGGATATGGAAGGTCTCAAAAATTTGGGACGTGAAATCCGTGACCAAATTGTGGGGATGAGCAGAAGCACCCTCAAACGCGCCCTGACCAATATTGATATTGATTTGGATATGGATTGGGATGGCGAAGGCACGAATATGGCGGATGCCAACCTGAAGGGGCAAGATATGAGCGGTGCAAATTTGCGCGGGGCGCGGTTGAATGATGCCGATTTAACCGGTGCAAATCTAACCGATGCACAACTGGAAGGCGCACGCCTGAGCAATGCGAATTTGACGCAGGTCACGGCTGTGCGTGCCAATTTTTCATCGGTCAAAGCGGTAGATGCAAGGATGACGGGTGGTAATTTTACTGATGCGAATTTTTCGGGGAGCAAACTCTCCAATATGAGTGGTGATAGAGCCATATTTACGAGCGCAAATCTGTCGGCGTGCAAAATGCCTGATGTGGATTTGAGTCGTAGTGATATGACACGCGCCAATTTTTCGGGGTCAAAATTGAGCAGTTCTAATCTATCATCTGCGCTTTTTGAGGGTGCGAATTTGTCGGGTGTGGTTTTACCTGATGTTAATGCGGCGGGGTCTAGCTTTGAAGGTGCAATTTTGGCGGGATGCAATGCGCCGAATGCCAATTTTGAACGGGCTATTTTTACAGGCGCAAACCTGAGTGGTGGCAATTTTGCCGATGCGAATTTTGAAGGCGCAGATTTTACAGATGCCAACATGACGGGCGCAAATCTGCGAAATACCAATTTGGCAGGTGCAATCCTCATCAATGTCAATTTGACGGGGGCGAATTTGCGCGATGCTAGTTTGGACGGTGCATATGTGAGCGTGACGGAATTAATGGGTGCAATTTTGCCAGATGGTAAAGTGTTCAATGGGCAAACCGATTTGGGTCAGTATGGAGTGACGAATCAAGCCCCTGTGCCACCCGTCCCGCCTGTGCCACCCGTTCCACCTGTCCCACCTGTGCCATCGGCACACCCGCCAACGGGAATTTTTGATGGGAATGGGAAGAAAAAACGCATTAGCATTGAAGTGGACGATATGCCAGAAGGTGATTTTCCACCTGTAGATGATGATGATAAACCGATTATCGTATAAATATGGCGGGGGAGGTATTTCTCCCCCGTTTTTTAATTATTCGGCGGTTTTATCCCCTGATAGCACCGTTGCTGGCAGATAAAATAACAAAAATCCTTTTTCTGCTGATGGGCGGAATTCTGTATAGAATGGACCCTGTAACTCATCCCCATAAAATTCGATGAGGCGGATGATATTATACAAATCATTTGGAGTCAGATAAAACGCATGGTCTATATCACGCGATTGACGCGACAAATAATCATCGGTAAATTCAATTGGGTTCATCGTGCCTGCGGATAAATTTTGACCGGTGTCGCGGGTGAGGAATAACAAAATATTATTCGCATCCGGTGAATACATGGTCGGGTGGTCTATAATATGCACCCGTGTCCCATTTGGAAATCCGACTGAGCGATAGAGTGCGTCCTCAATATCATAATTGCG
>JALONZ010000600.1 GCA_025454675.1 Anaerolineae bacterium
GGGACTTACCGCCTGCTTTATTGGACCAAGTGCGAGAGTCTCCCGCGTTGAGGGAGTTTGCTCAGGATGTACTCGAGGATGCTGACATGGAAGATGCTGCCTCGGAGAGCGATTTTCTTTCTGCGGATGACACTAGAAGTTGAGAATCATTTTCATATTGCGAGAACGCTTAAGGCACACTAAAAATGAGATTCGTTTTCATTAAGGAGTCTCCATGGAAGTCACGAAAATCCCCACCCTTCCCAAGTTTCAAGGCACTGAAGAAAAAGTCATCTCTCGCGGACGGCAGTTTTACTTCGACGTTAAAGAAACAGAGAAGGGCCGGAATTATCTGGTAATTAACCAGGTAAAGACCGGAGGCGAAAATGATTCCACAGAGAGAAGCAGACTGATTCTTTTTGAAGAAGACCTCGCCCAATTTTTACCCACCGCGCTCGAAACAGCCAGTTTTGGCGGTGCATTACGCGGTCTGCCGTTGTTGATGTCGCCACGCCCCATTTTCTATCGCACCGATTTATTCGCCGAAGGTAGCGAAATCCCCACCACCTTTGAAGAAGCCTTAGCCTTTGTGACCGCCAATAGTGTGGTGGAAGACAACGCGATGGTGCAAATGGGCTTTATGGATATTGGCGCAGGCTTGTTCGATGCCCAAGAATTCATCGCCTACATTTGGAGCGCGGGCGGGGAAGATGGCACCAGCGCGTTTGATAGCGATGCTGTGGCAGAAGCCTTGCAATATATGTATGACCGCCGTCGCGTGATGCTCCCCAGCGAAGACACCGCAGGTTTGCCCCCATTTGAAGGCTACCCGATTGCGTCTGACCGTGTTGTGAGCGGTATCTTCCCCATGTGGAATATGCCCCCCACCAGCGAACCGATTTGGGAAAATATCGCCATTGCCCCCTACCCTGCGGGTGAAAATGGTAGCCCAGTGGTGCAAGTGTTCATTGATTGGCTGTCTGTGCCACAATATGTTTCGGATGAAAAATTGCCACTCGTCACCGATTTCTTGAAATTCATCACCAGCCAAGAAAATGCGGTTGCCCTCAGCAATGTGGTCGGATTCACCCCCGTGCGTGTGGATGCGTGGGATGCCCTGCGCGAAAACGCCGTGTGGAACACCATGCTCGATTTGGCGGCGGAATATGGTCGTAGCTTCTCGGATATTCGTGCCAGCGCGGAACTGCGCCCATTGATTGTGGAACAAGTCACCCTGTTCCTGAGCGACCAACAAAGCCTTGAGGACACCATGACCTTCCTGAAGGAAGAATATGATGCCATCTTGGAAGAAAATGGCTATTTGGACTAAGCCTTAAAAATATCCCCCATCCCCAACCCTTCCCCCATCAAATAGGGGAAGGGAGCAAGGCAAGTTCCCCCTCTCCATGCAATGGGGAGGGGGCTAGGGGGTGGGGATAATCCTACCAACCAACAAAAATTTCACATCAAAAACACCAAAACACACGCGGGGGGCATGGATAAATTCCCCTCACCTATCAAAAGGCAACACATCATGTTATTAGACCAACCGAAATTAGAGACACTTTTTTGGGCATTCGGGACAATTGGCTTCATCATCGTGGGCAGTCTCATCGTAGCCAGCATCGCCCGCACCGTTGCCCTCGCCTTCCGCCTGAGCGGGGCGGAATCGCGCAAAATATTTTGGGGATTTTTATTCGCCAGCCCATGGATTATTGGCTTCATCATTTTTGTGGTGGGTCCCGCGCTCGCTTCCTTATACTACAGCTTCACCGATTACAAATTGGGCAAAGACATCACATCGGAATGGCAACTGGATAATTATCGGATGCTCATCCTGACCGAAGGACGCGATGGTCGCAATTTTAACAGCGCCATGTACAACAGCCTCTACTATGCGGTGGTCGGGGTGCCGTTGCAGGTGTTGGCGGCGCTGGGGATGGCGCTCATCCTGAATACGACTGTGCGCGGGGTGCGCTTGTTCCGCCTCATCTTTTATCTACCCGTCATCCTCGCGGGCGGACCCGCCATTTTGCTGGCGTGGCGTTATATGCTGGCGGATAACGGCGGGTTCATTAACCTGACGCTGAATCGGCTGGCGGAATCATTCTTTTTATTCAACTGGCTGTATAAAGGCTTTATATTCGTGGTGGAGGGCTTCAACGGTTTCTTCATCGGCTTGACCAAAGGCGACCCCACGGGTCCGCTCACCTTCTTTTTGCCCGCGTTCATCGGATTTTTGGTATTTTTATCCCTCGCACGCGGTGAATGGGGCGATAATAAACGCGCCCTTGCCCAACGGGTCATCGAAATCATCGGCTTTTTGGTCGGCGGGTTATTGGTGGTGGTCGGGTTGATGGCAGAACCGATTGATATTTCGTGGACATTCGTGTGGGGCTTGCTGGTGCTGTTGGGTTGGACTATCAACACGCAAAAAGGTCATGCTTCCCGCGCTTTGTTGTGGCAAATTGTGGGTTTGGGGTTGCTGATACTCGGATTTTTCTTCACGCTCATCACCCCTGCCCCACTGGACGGCGCAGACCCCAAATTGGGATATTTGAGCGCGATTGCGTTCACGGCGGTGGGGGTGGGGTTGACGTTTTTGATGCGGAATCGTCCACAGATGCCCGTAGGGGCGCAACATGTTGCGCCCTTACATAGCCCATCATCCACGGCGGGTCGTAGGGGCTTGCCATGGCAAGCCCCTACAACAATTGGCAGATGGCAAGGCATCGGTGCTGGTCAAATATGCCACGTTGCAATCGGCAATCAGCCAACCCGATAATCTGGATTATCTGGAAGAGGGGTATATCGCCGAATATATGGATGCGGCGGGGCTGTTCATCATCATGATAGCCATTTTGTTGATGGCGCTGTTCGTGCGCGATGCAAAAATCCGCAAATGGTTGTTGATTGGGTCGTGCGTGGTGTTCGGCATCACGGCGGTGAGTTCTGCGATTGACGGCGTGCGTTATTTTCAGGCGTATGAGACGGTTGCCCAAGCGGAAGGGAATAATAATTTCCATTTTGCGCGGTTTAATGATGCGGTGGATGCCCTACCCGATGACAACAAAGACCCCAAATGGTTGACCAACGATTTATGGGTCAAGCCGTCGCTGATTTTGATTAATATGTGGAGCGCGGGGTCTGGGATGTTGATATTCCTCGCGGCGTTGAAGGGTGTCCCCAAGTCGTTATATGAGGCGGCAGAGGTGGATGGTGCGAATCGGGTGCAACGCTTCTTCAAAATCACCCTGCCCATGATTTCGCCCGCCATGTTTTATAACGTGGTCATCGGCATGATTGGGGCGCTCCAGACATTTGAGGCGGTGTACATATTAAGGAACAACGACACGCAAACCAGCGTGATGTCGGCGGCATTTTATTTGTATCAACGGACATTCGAGCAAGCCAATATCGGCGAAGGGTCGGCGATGAGTTGGGTGTTGGCAATCATCATCGTGGCGCTGACGGTTGGGCAATTCCGCTATAGCAGTTGGGTGCATTATGAATAGGCAACCTAACCCCACCCCACGTTGTGGCTTATCGTTACCCACATCTTTGGCGTTAGGGATAACCCGTTCTCGTCAGGTGCTAAAGCAACCTGCCTATTCGCCTTAGAAGCCCACTAAA
>JALONZ010000064.1 GCA_025454675.1 Anaerolineae bacterium
CCGGGAATTATCACCCCACCCCAAGCCAAACTCGGAATTATCCCCAACGAAATTGTCCGACCGGGGAATATCGGCATTGTCTCGAAAAGTGGTGCATTAACTTACGAAGTGATGCAGATTTTATTTCAGGCAGGATTTGGGATTAGTACCTGTGTGGGTATTGGGGGCGACCCCATTTTGGGGACAAGTATGGTAGAAGTATTGGAGATGTTCGATAATGACCCCCAAACGGAAAAAGTGGTTTTATTAGGCGAAATTGGCGGACGGGCAGAAATTCGCGCCGCCGAATATATTCAACGCCATATGACCAAACCCGTCATTAGTTTTGTCGCGGGCAAAACCGCGCCGACAGGCGTGCGAATGGGTCATGCAGGGGCTATCATTGAAGGCGGTGATAATACTGCTATTGCTAAAATTCAAGCCCTCGCCAAAGCAGGTGCGCGAGTAGCAGACCATCCAGAACAAATTGTTGACTTATTAACTTAAACTTGGCTGATACTATTCACCCGCACCCATCCCTCACGACCATCAAATAAACGAATTTTTGCCCATATCCCGCGAATCTCCATAACACGGATTTCCGCCCCTGTGGATAAACGAAACATCATAAAATAATCCAGCCCTGCCCCACTCAATACATCGGTTTGTGTTTGTGTGACAATTGCCAATGGACGGTATGTTTCGATATACACCCGATTGAGTGTTAAACCTGTGATAAGGACGGTGAATAGGATGACTAGCATCAATAATCGGCGTTTTATGAACGTTGGATTTTTCCAAACCAAAATCGCCAATCCCCACATGAATGACCACACAACTATTGCTAAAAATGTGAGTTCCCATGTGGCGAAAAAAGTTGTGACTTGTGCCAATTGTTCCAGAATACCCGTTTCTTCAACATACAAATCTGGACGAATGGCGCGAATTGTCGCTATGCGTTCAAGAATTTGTGCATCACGCGGGGCAAAATATTGGGCGCGGTGATAATTGACCAATGCCCGTCCAAAATTCCCGATCTGTGAATAGGCTTGCCCCAAATTGAAATAAGTTGTATAAGTGGGAAAACCACGATTCCTATCCGCTAAAAATGTCTCGTACATTTCAATCGCACGAATAAAATCACCCTGCCGATACGCCTCTTCCGCTTCATCCTCATAACGTGTTTGCCCCTGTGCGGTTAAACCGGTGCAAATGAGGGTAATCAATAATAAAATCGCATATAAACGCCTCATTGAACTGCCCTCCATATTTTTTCGACTTGTGATAATGCTATTTCGACCTCATCTATCAGCGCAAGCGCATCATAATCGCTATTTTGGGGTATATAGGACACACTTTTAATCATCGTCATGAGATTCTCAATCATGATTTGTAAGTCTGCCTGCGGGATATAAGCATACATATCACCGATAACATCACTATTTGCGACATTTGCTTTATCGGCGATATAGGCAATGATAACATTGCTCATCCTAGTCGGATTAGGTTGTTTACGAAGTTGATTTAGGCGTTTCTTAGCCCGACTAAATGCTGTTTGATACCGCTTATGCGCGGTTTGGCGGATTTTTCGCCGTTGGTATCGGGTATATTGTATGGTGATAAAAAATAAAACAGGCATGATGAACCCCAAAAATCCCCATGGGAAACCTGTCAACACATCATAAAATGGATAATTCGTTTTGGGTGTTTTGAGGGGTAGTATCTCAAATGATGTTGTGTAGGCAGAGGATAGCCGTATTTCGCCATCACTACTTGGCAAAACATCCAATGTAAACGCAGGTATCGTTAGGGTGATATAGGTTTGTGTGCGCGGGTCAAAATATGTCCATTCAATCGGCGCGATGCGGTGTGAACCTGCTTCATTGGGGATAATCACCCACTGAAATTCTTTGCTCCCCAATGCCACCCCAATATTTTCATTCCCACGCATATACATCGGTGATTGTGGCAAAATGCGCCAATTGAGGGGCAAATTCAAATTGGGTGGTGTGAGCGTATCCAAAATGCCCACACCTTGAATCGTGATGCTGAACACAAATGGATTGCCTAATATTAAAATGCCTGTTTCAAAATCGGCATTCATCACAAAATCCCCAACTGCGCCAGAAAACGAACTGGGCGCACCCTCTGGTAATGAGCGTATATTTAGGGTGATTGGGGATGTTGGAATAATTTGTTCAGACCGAAACACGTCACCTGTCACCAACAATTGTGCGGGTTGGATGATGATTTCACCCGTTATCAATGGCGCGAGGTGAATTTGAACTTCGCGCACAAAGAATTGCTTATCGTTAATCACTTGCAAGCCACGATACGATTCATAACTCTCACCTATCCAAAATCCTTCAAAATCGGGATATTGAACCCGAATCCCCTCTTGTGAAAACGCATAATAACGGACAGTATAGGTGATTTGTTCCCCGACAAATGGTGTCGTATGATTGACCAATGTTTCAATAAAAAAATCGGCAACACCATCAAATCCCTGCCCCAATTGAATACCCATCCACAATAAAAATAACAACCAGCGCATCATTACCAGTCCTTTTCGGGTAATATTGGATTTTCTTCGGGGAGCAGTACACTGCCAAGTGCTTGTTCTTCCAATCGCAATTGGTCTAGTAAATTTTCCGCTTCTTCTAATGACATTGCACCGAATGGTTCTTCTGTGGGTAATGGTTCTATAATCGATCCATCGCCTTCGGCGTTATTCGGCGTTTCACCGTCTGAGGGTGGTGCGGTGGGGGTTGGTGGAATTGTTGCAGAATTGGGTGTTGGAGTCGGTTGATTGGCACGCTGTAGTGTCAATTCAAGGTTGTGCCGTGCATTATCCGCATCAGGGTTAATGCGTAAGGCTTGTTGATAGGCATCTATCGCCAATTCATATTCCCCCACCCCCAAATACAAATTCCCTAAATTATAATAGGCTTTACCGATAACCGATTCATCCCCTCTGCGAATGGCTTGGAGCAAGGCTTGTTCGGCTTTTGACCAATCATTTTTATCTATCAAAATAGACGCATAATTGTAATATGGCAAAGACTCATCAGGTGCGTGGACTTGCGCCGCATAAAAATAATCTTCTGCATTTTGCGGATTCCCCAACCCTGCATTATTCAAGTCTGCCAGCCGATTCGATTCACCATATAGCCATGTCCCCAATAGGATAATCGCCATGCCGATAAACCACACCCAACGCAGTCTCATAAACCCCTCCGTTTGCTTGGAATCAGCCCCTCTATGCCAAATAATGCCAACGCCAACAGGATAAAAATATGAAAGCGTTCCGCCATCCGATTTTGAATCGAAATCTGCACTTGTTCATCGCGCAATGAATCTATTTGTCCCAATATATCCGCAATTTCTGACCCTGTGGTCGTCCCGCGCCGATAAATACCACCTGTCATATCGGCAATTTGGCGCAACGGATTTTCGTCCAACCGCGTGATGACGATATTCCCAAACGCATCTATTTTTGACCCAATCGATGTGCCTGTTTCATCAAAAATAGGAATTTCCGCGCCTTCTGGTGTGCCAATGCCGATACTATGAATTATGACCCCCTCTAACTTTGCTTGTTCGGCAGGGATGAGTGGGTTGCCGATATGATTTTCGCCATCGCTCATGACCAACATCACAGTTTGACTGGTGATGCGCCCATCACGCAAATTTAGCGCCACATTCAACGCACTTTCGAGTGCTGTGCCTTGTTGAGTGATAGATTGCGTGCTAATCGCGTTCAAAAATGTGCGTGCGGATTGTTTATCGGCTGTGAGGGGCAATTGCACATACGCCTCACCTGCAAAAACGACCATGCCTATCTGTGTATTCGACATAGTGTTGATGATATCGGTCAAAATGAGTTTGGCGCGGTCTAATCGGCTGGGTACGATGTCTTGTGCATCCATGCTTTGGCTCACGTCCAAGACGATAATGAGCGCCATGTTATCAGTAGGCAGAACATCATTGGTCAATCCCCATGATGGACGCGCCAACGCGATGATGAGCATCGCCACCCCCATAAGCCATAATCCTTGTTTGATTCGGATATTCCGTTTATGCCAATTTGTCAGCGATTTGGCTTTATCACCTAATTTTTTGAGTCGTTTTCGACCTGTTTGGTCACGCCACATCAAAAAGATACCTAAAATGGGGATAATGATGAGTAAGAATAAATGATTCGATGCTAAAAATGTCATTTATCTCTCCTCATGATGCTTTTTGAAAGAGGGTGTAGCGCAAAACTTGTGCCATGATGAGCAAAATCAGCGCGGGGTATAAAACCAAGTCTGCCATATCGCGCCATTGTGTGACGATTTCACGCTCGGCACTTGACCGCTCCAACCGATTGATGCGGTCATAAATGAGGCTTAATCCGTCTGTATCTTCGGCACGATAATATAACCCATCTGTGAGTGTCGCAATTTGCGCCAATGTTTCTTCATCCAAATCGCCAGAAATATCAGCTTTGCCCATACCAATTGCATAGACTTTGATGCCCAATGCCCGTGCCGCGAGTGCCGTTTGAATCGGGTCTATACCCGCATTATTCGCCCCATCCGTGAGCAAAACGACCACCTTACTGGGTGATGTGCTGGCGCGTAGCATATTGACCGCGCTCGCTAATCCCAATCCCAATGCTGTGCCGTCTTGTTGCCCCTGCAATTCCGATGCGAGACGAATATCTGACAATAATTCTTGTAAAATGGCATAATCCAATGTGAGCGGGGCTTGATGAAAGGCATTTCGTGCGAATACGACCAAGCCAATGCTATCAAATTGGCGTTGACTGATAAATTGGCTCATCACCCGCTTGGCGGCTTGTAGCCGATTATCAGGCGCGAAGTCGGGCGCGGACATGCTTTGACTGATGTCCACCGCCAAGACAATTGCCACTCCTTCACCACGTATCACATCTCGATTATTCCCTGTTTGTGGGCGGGCTAACCCAATGATGAGCAATATCACACCGATAAGCCCCAAAATAGTCGGGATAATATGCAATTTAACGCGCCAACTATCGGGCAACCGCGCCATCAGGCGAATATCAGGATAATAAAATGATGTCGGTTGCAAAATAATGCCATTGCGCTGATTGACCCACAAAAACAATCCCCAAACAATGAATAACCCGAAAAATAGGGGTTCTGCAAATCGGAACTCCGTCATAATTCGCCCCCTGTATGGATATTTTGCACCCACGCCTGTGCCATTTTCAGGATTTTTTGTGGAGGGTGTGCTATCGGCATAGTCGAAAATTTACCGACTGTAAGGTGTTCTAATAATTCGCTCAATGAGGCTAATTGATATGACATCACCCGCCCATCAGCTTTGAGGTGGTCTAAAATTTCGGTGTCGGTCATATCGTGCGCCAAAATGCCATACCGCCCTTGTAAATAAGTACGTAACAAGTGGCTAAGGGTTTCATAAGTCGGATTATCATGGATAGCGTCTAATTGCGATAAAAATAGGGCTTGTGGGTCGGGTAAATGGGTTTGTATGACATTTTGACGCGCGTAATAACGCAACAATTCGATGATACCGACACTTAATATTGTTACTATGCTGATGCCAATAAAAAACACCCAGATGGGCAAAAATGAGATGCTAATCGGCGGTTCATTGGGTTGGATAGTGAGTGAATCTTCAGTTAACACGCTCGGTATGCTCAAAAATGTGTCGGGAAGCGTATATGTTTGTAAGTCGGATGTGCCTTCAACACGATATAAAATCTCCATTTTGGGCAAGGCATGGTCGCCTGTTTGCCATGCGACCAATGTAATCATTTGTCGCTCGACAGTCCGTCCATTTTCGGATGTCGTGAAGCGTTCTCCTATATTGATAACTTCAAAAATGCCCCATTCTTTTGGAAATTGTGGGCGTTGCAACACCTGAATTTGAACATCATAAATAATTGTCACGGTGACTTCAATCGGCTCACCAATCAATGGACGCGAATTACTCACCGCCAATGAAGCGGCAAGTGTTGGTTGGGCGTAGAGGGGTGAACTACCCAATAACCATAGTATGCCGATGATGAGCATCGTTGAGAGTTTCATCGGCGTATCCGTTGGGCGCGTTGGCTAAAAAACTGCGTCAGGGCTTGATAACTATCCCCATTTGTATCTATGCAAATCGCATCTACCCGCGCACGAGAAAATAATTTTTGGCGCTGAGCATGAAATTTGACGGATTGCTTAGAAAACTGGGTTTGCCAGTGGTCATGATGGGTGTCAATCAGACGTAATTCGCCTGTTTCGGCATCACGCACATGAATCAGCCCAACATCGAACCAACGGGCTTCGAGTGGGTCATTGATGCACACAGCAATCAAATCATGTTTTTGGGCGGTGATGAGTAAGTCGCGTTCATAACTAGGAATCGCATCTAAAAAATCGGAGATGAAAAACACGATTGCTCGTTGGCGCAAACTGCGATTAATCGCGCGTAACCCAACTGATAAATCCGTCTCGGATTGCGCGGGTTGAATTGTAAGCAAATCGCGGATGATGGCTAAAACCTGATTTTTGCCTTTGCGTGGGGGTAATACATGGCGAATCTGGTCATCAAAAATCATCAGCCCCACTTTATCATTGTTGGTGATGGCGGATAGTGCCAAAATTGCCCCAATTTCTGCCGCCAATTCGTGTTTATCATGTATCCCTGTTCCAAAAAAGAGGGATGCACTGGCATCTACCGCAATGAATACAACCAGTTCGCGTTCTTCACGATATGATTTGACATACGGCTCACCCATACGGGCGGTCACATGCCAATCAATATCGCGTACATCATCCCCTTGCTGATACGGGCGCACAGCTTCAAATTCTGCACCACGTCCTTTGAAAATTGAATGATATGCCCCTGCGAATGTCTCTTGTACGCGCTTGCGCGTCAAAAATTCAATTTTACGAATCCGTTTGAGGGCTTCTGGCGATAGGCTCATGGGTTATTTCCTCATGGCACAGGCAATTTGCTGAGGAGTTGGTCTATCACTTGTGCCGTTGTCACATTATCAGCTTCTGCCTCAAACGATAAGATAATACGATGACGCAACACATCTGGCGCAATGGCTTTCACATCTTCTGGGATGACGAATCCCCTGCCCCGTAGCAACGCGAAAGCTCGCGCACATTTGAGTAATGCCAATGTCGCACGCGGAGATGCCCCCACATCAATAAGTGGCTTGAGTTGCTTGAGCGGGGTGCTGGCGGGGTCGCGGGTGGTGAATACAATATCTAAAATATAGTCTTTGATTTTGGGGTCAACATAAATTGTTTCGGCGATTGTTCGCAAATGTCGGATTTGGTCGCTTGTGGCGGCGGGGCGAACTTTTGGTGTATCTTGTGTCCCCATGCGTTCCATCATGTCGCGTTCTTGGGTGCGGGTTGGATATGTCACCAAGACTTTCAATAAAAAACGATCTAATTGGGCTTCTGGGAGCGGATAAGTACCTTCTTGCTCCAGTGGGTTTTGAGTTGCGAGTACCATAAACGGGTCGGCTAGTATCCGCGTTTCGCTTCCGATGGTGACTTGCCCTTCTTCCATTGCTTCCAGTAATGCGGATTGCACTTTGGCAGGGGCGCGATTAATTTCATCGGCGAGGATGAGGTTATTAAAAATAGGACCCAAATACGGTGTGAATACCCCTGTGGCGGGGTTATAAATTTGTGTGCCAATCAAATCAGCAGGGAGTAAATCGGGTGTGAATTGCACACGCTGAAAATCAAGTTGAATGGCATCAGCAAGCGTGCGGATGGTAAGGGTTTTCGCCAAGCCTGGCACCCCTTCAATCAAGACATGCCCATGACAAACCAGCGCGATGAGTAAGCGTTCAATCAGGGTATCTTGACCAACAATGACCTGCTTCACGGTTTCGGCAATCGTGCGGAGTAATGCCGATTCTCGCGCCACTTTTTCATTCATTTGTGCCACCGATGCCATATGCGACTATCCTTTAATTAAAATAACCGACAAAATAACATCTGATTGGGCGTGCCACAACTCGATAAGGCATTGGCAATGATGAACGCAATCCCACCACACATCGCCAAAACGATGAGGAAGAATAAACACCCACACCATGCTACAGGTCCCGCACTTAAAATACCCGT
>JALONZ010000065.1 GCA_025454675.1 Anaerolineae bacterium
GTCAAAACACTCTGGCAGGGCTGGATGCGTTTGCAGGATATTGTCGCCACATGGAGATTATTTCAACCCCCTCTCCAAGATGTGGGTAAGGCATAGCCAATTTGGAGAGGGGAAGAAAACCGTTTTATAGGTGGGTTTAAGTCCCCTCTCCGTTGGGGAGAGGGGATTTAGGGGTGGGGCTAATACCTTAAGTTGCTGTATATGAGGCTTGCCATGACAAGCCCCTACACAACATGGTTTATGGTACGGGGTTGATGTGAATGGTGATATTGTTCACAAATTTATGATGACATGCACCATATTCGTCATGCACTTTTTGACAGTTTTTCAATAGCGGATTAAAATCTGGTTAACTGAAATGTGATTTTGCAAAAAAATAGCCTATTTTTATCTATCGGAGGATTTAATTCTCATGAGGGAATATCTATCAGAAAAATTACGGAACGTCGCTTTAGTGGGTCATCAAGGTTGCGGAAAAACATCATTAGTAGAAGCCTTATTATTTAACACAGGTAAATTAACACGGATGGGGCGCGTAGAAGATGGTTCTACCGTCTCCGATTGGGATGAGGACGAAAAATCACGCGGGATTTCGCTTTCAACATCGCTTATCCCACTCGAATATGATGACCACAAAGTGAATGTCTTAGATGCGCCCGGTTCGTCTGAATTTCAGGGTGAAATTAAAAATGCCATTCGTGTGGCGGATGCGGTCATCGTTGTCGTAGATGCGGTATCGGGTGTTGAAGTGGGTACGGAACTGGCATGGGAATATGCCAAGACATACCTGCAACCGATTATCGTAGTCATCAATAAGATGGACAGAGAAAACGCCGATTTTGACCGCACGATGGATAGCCTCCGTGCCACCTTCACAGATTATAAATTTGTGCCTGTGATGTTGCCAATTGGCAAGGAAGCCGATTTTAGGGGCGTTATCAATGTTCAAACACAAAAAGCCTATTATGATGTGGGGCGTGAACGGTCTGATTTACCGGCTGAATATCAAGAAGAAGTTGAAGAAGCACATCGCTTTTTAGTGGAAGCCGCCGCCGAAGCGGATGATAATTACATCGAAAAATATTTTTCTACGGGTGAATTAGATGCCGAAGAAATTCGGGATGGGATGCGGAAAGCCGCCCGTAATCACGAATTGAATACCGTGCCTGTTTTTGTGACTTCTGGCACACGCAATATTGGCACATACCCCCTGATGGAAGCCTTGATTGTATATACATCTGCGCCAACCGACCGCCGTGTTGGGATTCACCGCGAGGGTAGCGAAGAATTGACCTACCTCACCGCCCCACAACGCGAGGATGGACCTTTGGCGGCGTATGTATTCAAGACGACCACCGATAAATATGTGGGTACGCTCACTTATTTCCGTATTTTTTCGGGGATGATGACGGGCGGTAGCACCTATCACAACCCCAAATCAGGTGTAGATGAACGGTTTAATCAATTATTGGATGTGCGCGGAAAAGAGACGATTCCCGTTGAGAAATTGCATGTTGGGGATATTGGGGTGGTCGCCAAACTGACCAAGACCAAGACGGGTGATACGATTTGCGGGAAAGACCGTTTCACGATTGTCACTCCCGAATTTCCAGAACCCCTATATGCAGTCGCATTGACACCACGCACACAAGCCGATAGCGCCAAAATGGGTGTCATCCTCACCAGTTTATGTGAGGCAGACCCGACATTACGTTGGCGGCAAGATGTGGATACCAAACAAGTTATCTTAGAAGGCATGGGCGAAATTCATGTGTCGTTGGCGATTAGCCGCGCAGAACGACTGGGTGTTGGGATGGATACACACCTTCCCAAAGTACCCTATAAAGAAACTGTCACGAAAACCGCCAGCACCACCTATCGCCATAAGAAACAAACGGGTGGCGCGGGACAATTTGGCGAGGTATCGCTCCGTGTTGAACCCAATCCGGGTGGTGGTTTTACATATGAAACGCAAATCGTGGGCGGTGCAATTTCGCATAGCTTCCTCCCATCCATCGAAAAAGGGATTGTGAGCGTCTTAGAAGGCGGTGTGATTGCGGGTTATCCGATTGTGGATGTGCGTGCGGTCGCATTTGATGGCAAGGAACACCCTGTAGATTCAAAAGATATTGCCTTCCAAATTGCGGGGCGCGAAGCCTTCAAAGAAGCCTTTATGGATGGCGGACCCGTGTTACTTGAACCGATTATGAATGTGCAAATTGCCGTCCCAGAAGCGATGATGGGCGATATTATGGGCGATTTGAACACACGGCGCGGACGTGTTCAGGGGATGGATACGGTTGGTATGAAAACGGTGATTAATGCCCAAGTGCCACTGGCGGAAATGTTGCGCTATAGCAATGATTTGCGGTCTATGACAGGTGGACGCGGAATTTATACCTTGACGTTCTCGCATTACGAAAAAGTACCGAGCAATTTGGCGGAAGAAGTCATTAAGGCGCATAAGGCAGAGACGGCGGGGTAGAATAATATCACCCCTAAATCCCCTCATCCAAATGGACGGACGCGATTAATTGCGTCCCTACCAACTTCCCCAAATGAAGTTTTCACCCCTTCTCCAACATGGAGAAGGGGCAGGGGGATGAGGTTAAACTAATCCCCAGAACGGCTAGATTCATTCAATTCGGGTTCGGGTGCTGGGACAACTTCAGCATCTGGTTCAGATTCCACTTGTGACCCTTTGCCAAGCGTGAAATGTGTCCCTGCGAATTTTTCGTAACGCGGGTCATTTTCCATGCCAATCACACGCCACATTTCATCTTGTTCAATCACTTCTTGCACCAGCAGGGCTTCTGCGAGGGCGATGAGTTTGTCTTTATTTTCCGTGAGGAGCGCGATGGTTTGGTCATGTGCCTGTTTAATCAGACGGCGCACTTCTGCATCCACTTCGGCGGCAGTTTCTTCGCTATAACTTTTGCCTTGCGAGAGGGAATAGCCTAAGAAGGGTTGACGTTCATCATCACCAAAATTGAGCAGACCGAAACTATCACTCATGCCGAATTGCGACACCATACGGCGGGCGAGGTCGGTGGCACGGCGCAAATCGTTCTCCGCGCCTGTGGTCACTTCTTTGATGATAATTTCTTCGGCGGCACGACCACCTAATAGGGTCATAATTTTGGTGTACAGATACCCGCGTGAATAATTACGGCGGTCAGATTCTGGCATGTAGGCAGTCACACCCAATGCTTGCCCGCGCGGGACGATGGTCACTTTGAGGACGGGGTCGCTATTGGGCAATAATGCCGCCACAACTGCGTGACCTGCTTCGTGATATGCCACCACTTTGCGTTCATGCGAATCAGATAGGGGCGGGCTTTCTGTTCCCAACACGATACGGTCAAACGCATTGGAAAAATCGCGCATGGTGATGCGTTTTGCATTCCGACGGGCGGCGTTTAATGCCGATTCGTTGCATAAATTGGATAAATCCGCGCCAGAAAATCCGATTGTGCCTCTGGCTAAATCATCCAAATTCACATTGCTATCCAGAGGTTTACCCCGTGTATGAATTTTGAGGATTTCTAGCCGTCCTTTTCTATCGGGCAAGCCAACCGTGACTTGACGGTCAAAGCGACCCGGACGGAGCAAGGCGGGGTCTAAGACATCGTGACGATTGGTTGCCGCCATGATGATGACACTTTCGGTTTGGTCGAAGCCGTCCATTTCGGCGAGCATTTGATTCAGGGTTTGTTCGCGTTCATCATGACCACCGCCCAAACCCGCGCCACGTTGCCGACCAACGGCATCAATTTCATCTATAAAGACGATGCTAGGGGCGTTATCACGGGCGCGTTTGAACAAATCCCGCACGCGCGATGCACCAACACCGACAAACATCTCCACAAATTCAGAGGCGGCGATGCTGAAGAACGATACACGGGCTTCACCGGCGACCGCACGCGCCAATAAGGTTTTACCTGTCCCTGGCGGTCCGATGAGCAACACACCACGCGGAATGCGTGCGCCAAGCGCGATATATTTTTCTGGTTCTTTGAGAAAATCCACAATTTCAGTCAATTCGACTTTGGCGGCATCTTGACCTGCCACATCGTTAAAGGTTACTTGTGGACGTTCTACGGTATATTCGCGGGCTTGTGTGCGACCAAATCCCATTGCGCTCCCCATTTGGCGTTGGGCGCGTCGTGCCGTCCAGACTAAGAAAGCGATGATGAGCAAAAATGGGGCGAGTTGAAATAGGAATGTGAGCAGGGCAGGGGTTTCATTAGCATCAAAACGGAATACGATTTCATTCGCATTCAGGACTTCTAGCAATTGCCCTTGCGCCACTTCTGTGGGGATAATCACTGAGAAATTGGTGATAGGTTGCCCATTCGCATTGTTGACCGGGCTAATGAATACGCCTGTAGCTTCTGCGCCACGAAAGACCATATCGCGGACATTTCGATTTTGGGCTTGTTGATAGACGACCGAATAATTGGTTGGTGTGCCAGTACCAACACTTGGTGTACCACTCATCATGATGAGGAAAAACCATGTGAGTCCCAAGACGATTAATACGGGCCAAATCCATTTGCGCCAATCTTGTTGCGGATTTGGATTTTCCGACTGTGGGTCGTCATCCTTGCGGGGGTTATTATTGTTATTTGGAAATTGCATCTTTCCGATACCTTTTCGTTAGTGAATATTGTCGCAATTATAAAGGTGGACTATTAGAAGTGTACAAGAAATGCCTCATCGTTAAATGAGATTGACCTAGCAAAATTTTGTTTTTATAGCGTTCCACACTATAATTATAGACTAAGCGTGTTAAGGGATGATGAGAATGGCAGACCAAAATACCAATCAACCAAATGAAAAAGAAAGCACCATCATGCGGGCGCTTGAAGAATCGAATATCACTTCACCAACCAGCTTAAGCGAAGCGCGGGGATTGGTCGGGAAGATGATTCACGCCCTTGAACAAACCAAAGCGGATGGCACAGCCACCCAAGAGGCAAAAATCTTAATGGGGTCGGATTATGAACCGCCGTGGTTATTGCAACAATTTTTTCAGGGAGATATTAAGCTCGATGAGGAATTGAATGGGCGGTTTCCCTCATTGCCTGTGATGTCTACCATCAAAACCCGTATCGCAGGCACAAAGATTCCGCGTGCAGTGGCGATGCTTTCGACTCAAGATAATTCGGCGGGTGTGATTTTTGATGCCGATAAAGCCTCGCGCATGGTGCAAATTTCGTTCATCACCAATTCGATGCTCAGTTTGCGCTTTAGCCTCCGCAGTTTGAATAATGTGGATAGGGCGCGGTGGGTTACATTGATGAAACGCGAAAAGGGCGGGGTTGCCTTCTTATGGGGACCCAAACGTTGGGAAGAAGATTATATCATCAGCGTATCGAAACGCTATTACACCAGCCTATTCGCCTTTTCCACACGCCATTATGAGGCGGCTGTCCGTCTGATTCCAGAAGTGACCATCAGTCTGATGGAATGGTTAGAAGAATTTTGGAACGAAGAACCGTTTGTCCCACCTACAGATGAGAACTCAATACTAGATTCGTGGTGATAAATACGATTTTAATAAACCCCTTACCCATTTAATGTCTCTATCTGCTTCGTAAGGGCGCAACATGTTGCGCCCTTGCCTATTATAGTAGGGTGAATGTATGAATAAATTGCAAAACGAAACCAGTCCGTATTTATTGCAACACAAAGATAACCCTGTGGATTGGTATCCGTGGGGAGATGAAGCCTTAACCCTCGCCAAAGCACAAGATAAGCCCATCCTGTTGAGTGTGGGTTATAGCGCGTGTCATTGGTGTCATGTGATGGCGCACGAAAGTTTTGAGCATGATGAAACCGCAAAAATCATGAATCAGTGGTTCATCAACATCAAAGTAGACCGTGAAGAACGTCCTGATGTGGATAGCATCTATATGGAAGCCGTCCAAGCCATGACAGGGGGGGGCGGGTGGCCCATGACGGTATTTTTATTGCCCGATGGTCGCCCATTTTATGGTGGGACATACTTCCCGTTGGAAAAGCGGTATGGGATGCCCTCATTCCGTGATGTGTTGCGCGGGGTGTATGATGCCTATACCAATCGGCGTGATGAAGTGAATACGATGGCGGGCAACCTGACCGAAGCCATGAATCGGGTGGTTTTGGGCATTGGTGGCGATGCCGATGCGCTCAATGCCGATTTATTGGGGCAAGCGGTCAAAAGTCTTGCGCGGGATTATGACCCCACCTATGGCGGATTTTCTGGCGCTCCAAAATTTCCGCAACCGATGGTGTGGGAATATCTGCTCCGATATGCAGTGCATACAGGCGATAAATCCGCGTTAAATATGGTCACAAAAACGCTCACCGAGATGGCTCGCGGGGGGATATATGACCAAATTGGGGGCGGATTTGCGCGGTATAGCGTGGATGCGCTGTGGCTTGTCCCGCATTTTGAGAAGATGTTATATGATAATGCCCAACTGAGTCGCTTATACCTGCACGCATGGCAAGTCACCAAAGACCCTTTTTTCCGCCAAATTGCCACCGAAATTTACGAATATTTATTGCGCGAGATGACCACCCCTGAAGGTGGATTTTACAGTGCCACCGATGCCGATAGTGAAGGCGAAGAAGGCAAATATTTTGTGTGGTCACTGGATGAATTGCGTCAGATTTTGCCTGACCCGTTGTATGATACCGCTGTAGAGGTGTTTGGCGTGACCAAAAGTGGTAATTTTGAGGGGCATAATATCCTCACATTCCCAAACCCAATTGATGTATCGGCGGGGCGTTTGGGTATATCATCTGATGAATTGACAGGACGCATTGACCTCATCAAAAAGACCTTGTATGTGACACGCTTGCAACGCATCCCACCCGGATTGGATGATAAAATCCTCACAGGGTGGAATGGAATGGCGCTCGCCAGCCTTGCCGAAGGCGCACGCGCATTACGTGATGCCAATTATGCCCAATATGCGGTGCGCTGTGCCGAATTTTTGGCACAAAACATGATGACCGCCGATTATCGCGTGTATCGCACACATAAAAATGGTGTGAGCAAACTGAATGGCTACCTAGAAGATTATGCCAACCTGATAGACGCATTTTTAGAGGTGTATCAATTCACATTCGATGAAAAATGGTTCACGCACGCGGTTGGATTAGCCGACCATGTTTTGGCGCATTTTGTGGCGGATGAAGGCGGATTTTTTGATGTGCGCGATGACCATGAGGCGCTCATCGTCCGCCCGCGCACGGTACAAGATAATGCTGTGCCGTCTGGGAATAATATGATGGCGAAGCAGTTATTACGCCTCTATGCCTATACAGGTGATGCCAAATATCAAACGGCGGCGGTGGGCGCGTTGCGACTCTTGTCTAATGCGTTGGGACAATATCCGCACGGATTTGGAGAGGCATTAAACGCGGTGGATATGTTGGTGCGTGGGGTGGATGAAATTGCGCTGGTGGGGGATAAACAATCCGAAGCGACACTGGCATTACTATTGGAAATTAATGGGCAATATCGTCCGAATGCGGTGTTGGCATTTTCGCCCCTAGCGGTTGGGGATGAGCATCCAATTCCGTTGTTGCGTGGGCGGGGCTTGAAGGATAATTTGCCAACGGCGTATGTATGCCGCGACATGACGTGTAAATTGCCTGTGAATACAGTGGATGAATTGCGCGGGATGTTGCGCTAATCATCATAGAAGATGCTTGACTAATCATTCCAGTCGGCATCTTCTTCCTCTTCATCCATTCTTTTCAATTCTTCCAAAAATTCGCGGGCAGAAGAAACGCGACCTGCTTTCACGTCCTTAAACGCCTCGCGCAAATCGGCTAGAATTTGCTCATCAGGCGTATCTTCATATTCGGGTTCGTAATAGGCTTCCAGATATTGGCTGATGAGGACATCCACCGATATATTTCTATCTTGTGCCTCTTGGGTGATAATTCGGGCTAATTTTTTGGATAATGTCAATTGAACGGTCAATGTTTTGGTGCTGATGGTTGGTGTAGACATAAGATTATCTCCTCGTGTATTTTTTTTATCATAGCATAAAAACGGGTGCATAAATGGCTTTTCGGGTGTATAACAAATGGCGTTGTT
>JALONZ010000066.1 GCA_025454675.1 Anaerolineae bacterium
GTATCGGCAATGACGGCGGATTCATTGCGGGCAGGAATCATCACGGATACAAACGGTAGGTTTTTGCCGATTTTTTTGGAGGATAAGCGCGGAAAAAAGCAGATATTCACGATTAAGTTGGCGCTGATGATGAGGAGTGGTAGCGCGATGATGACCCAAGCCGACATATCATCCCATACCTAACCGTTTTTTGATGGTCGGCTTCAGTTGTGGCAAGTGCTGTAATTCGCGCCGATGTTTATAAATCAACAAACCGCCAATGATGCCCCATGCCGTAAGCCATGTCCAGGGGGCGCTGGTGATGAACAAAAAAAGGACACCAATCGCCCATGTGGATAGGGTTGCCCATGCGCTACTGGTGAGGGTTGTATAAAAGGTGATGAGGGCAAGCATGAGGGTGACGGGCATGGGTAAAATGCTGAATCCGATGGTCACTCCGCCTGTGCTGGCGATAGCTTTGCCACCCTTAAAGCGCAAAAATGGCGAAAAAGCATGACCAAAGACAGGCGCAACCGCAATGATGACCAATTCCCAACCCGCAAACTTAAAAATATGTGTCGCAAGCCCAACTGGGAGTGCGGCTTTGAACGCATCTAAAAATATAGCCAGTCCGCCCCATGCCACACCACCTGTTTTGAGGACATTAAACCCACCCGGATTACCATCCCCGACCTGACGAATATCTTTTTTCAGTCCGTACTTGCCCAGTAAAAATGAAAATGGGATTGACCCCAATAAGAAGGCGAATACTGCGAATAAGAGTGCTTCAATGCTCATTCAGACCTCTCCAACTCCAGACCAAAAATGCGCCCATGCTGATACACCCAAAAAAGGCGGGTCCCGCCATGCCCCAAAAAACAGCTAACCCAACCGATTGCAAAAACCAAACCACCGCATATACCACCCACAACGGATAGCGGGGCATTTGCCAACGATAAGGACGAATTACGGCGGTGATGACGAATGCGGTCAATAACCAACCGAAATAATTCACCAACGGGATGCCGAAATATGCGCCATATTCGTGCCATTCCCAAAATCCCCACGCGACCATTTGCGGGTCTAAGAACAAATCCCATGCGGTCATGGCGAGGGTGGCGACAACAATATAAGCCAGTTTGTTTTTTGTGCCAACCGTCAAATGGGCGATATTCCACGCGGCGGGGAGCATCATAAACCATGCAATCGGGATGAGCAACGGCACACCACCGAGTTGCGGTTGGAGTAGGGGTGTGTAATCATAACTACCGAATGGGAAATTGGTCTTTGAGCCGATAAATTCTACACCCCATGTCATGATGGCGACCATGCCGAACACAATCCCGACCCGCCGTAATCCCCAAACCGATGCCAGCGCGATGAAAACGGCGCTAAATTGCACCATCAGCGCAAAGGTAATTGCCGCGGGGATGATGGTATCGCCGAATGTCCAGCGCAGAATGGGGACGGCAATCATCGCCAACACCCATGCGACCACCAAGCCATAAACAGCGCGTTGCTGATGGGGTAATGCTAAAAATAATTGACGGGCAGTTGATACTCGGTTCATCACTTTGCCTTTAGCAGTGTATCCAAATCACCATGTACTTCTAATGCGGTATTGCGACCAATTTCGTCAAAAATGACATCTCCCGCGAGGGTGGTCAAACGGACTTTGACGGTGGATTGCATGGTCTCATCTACCCGCTTGTGCATTTCAGTGCGGATAGGCGCGAGGAGCAACCCGCCACTGATGCGCTCTGCCACCAATTCCAACCGATGCGTTTTGTTTCGCATCGTCCAATATACATGGTCATCGGTTAATTTTAACTGTTCATTGATAGCATTGGTATACTTAGCAAATTTATAGAGGGTATCTTGATAGTAAAATCCGACAATTGCGCCCCGAAATGACCGCCCCAGCAAGGGAATCATGGCAATAGACGCGGTGAGGCTGGTGTTTGGTGTATCGAAATGATTACTCTGCATCCAAATATAGGCAGATGGAAAGGCTTGCCCCCAATCTTTTTCGACATATCCTTTGCCGCCAACGAAAGATACTGTTTTGCCATTTTCGACCCACCCGCCATTGAGTGATGCGGATAAATTCACGATGCCATGATAACATTCCATAATCGGTAGCCACATATACCAACCCATAACACCCGGTTGCATGGGTGTCACATCCCAACCGCGTCCGCGTGAAAATGTCACTGTGCCTTTGAGTGTTAATAAGTCATCGTCAATATCCAACTTAACGCCATCCAATGAAAATTCACTTGCCCCAACGCGCACGATAAACTCTTTTTTATCCGCCCAAAATGCGGATGTGGGATATTCATGATAAGTCGCCCGCCCATTCATGCCATCTAACACTTGAATGAAGGCATGGTCTTTGGCGGTGTCTTGACCGCGAAAAATACCCGGTATGATGGCGTAGCGGGTTTGTTCATCGGCGCTAATCAGCTTAAAATACCACCCCTCAAAATAGGGACGGCGGGTATGTGTCCCCTGAAAGATGTGGGGATGGAGTGTTTTATAAATATATTGGCGCATGGGGGTATCATCCTCATTTGGCATCCTGTTTGGTGGTTATCATATCAAATGAGGATGAGTATGTGCTAAACGATGTGTAAATGGTGATTAATCTTCATCGTAGAATAGCGAGGGTAGCCATTCGATGCTGGCGATGGGGCTATCCAGCCAATCCGATAAATCATATTGTGTCTGATTCATATCGAATGAGAGGGTTGTTCTGCCTGTGACGATGACAATATCCCCCGTTTGCGGATGGACTGCGAAATCATACGCTGAGAAAAAAGTATTTTCGTATGAATTAAACCCACCTGTATAAGGATGAGGCGCAAATGGCAAAATGCCACACTCATCTCTATTATCTGGCGCACAGACTTGCACCAGATACCGATGTGAACTTATCCAGTGAATTTGTGTGACAAGGTAATCATCATATAATGCAGGCAGAGATGCCACCGCCACTGACCCAACACGGTCAATATTGATTGGCGTAAGGTGAGGCGAAACAGGTATGGTCAATGAATTTGCGCCATATAACACCAGATATTGTTCATTCGGTGAAAAAACACCTGCGGGTAAAATTTGCCGATTGATAGTATCCACCGAGAAGCCATTTTCATTTGCGCCGATGGTGACATAACGCCCTAGCGGTGAAAAATGATGAATCGAGATGTCTGTCACGGCTAATAAACGCGGTGATGAGAAGCGCGTGAACACATCCCATAACCACGCCCCACGATTATCCGAAAAGGCTATCATCCGCCCATCAGGATTCCATATCAGGTGATTGGGGATAATTTCATCTGCGTCCATAACCGTAGATTCGCCCCATAGTTCATCTACCGAAAGCCCATACTCATAAAAAAGGATGATTTGAACTTCGACCCCATAGCGGCTGATGGTCAATCCCGCCAGCGCATCGTTAGACGGTGAAAAGACGATTGCATCAAAAACGCGCTCAAATTCAATGCGATGTGTCCCTAAATTAGGATTGAGGATTACATGACCATCCCCATTTAATTCGGCATGATATAACCCATTGCCTGACCACGCCTTACAATTTCGTTCCCAACACGCTGTTTTCAATTGGTGCTTGAGGGATAATAATTCATCTGAAATTTGAATAGGGGCTTGTTTATCAATCGGATAGAGATAATGGATTCCCGATTTTGTGGTGATGAGCAACGGCGCAAGCATCGGGTAGGGTGAATCGGTATTTGGAGGGACGGGGGATGTGCCGACTATATCTTGAATAACGGTCAAAAATTCATCATAAGTAACGGTGAAAAAGGTTTCATCGTGCGATAAATAGGTGATTTCTTCGTCTGGCGTATAATAAGCGTTATCAAATAACCCATGTGGCGACCATACATACGCGCCGTCATTACGCCGATTCAGAAATTGGAGTAATGTCATGCCTTCATATAAACCATACGGTGGATACCAACAATCTTCATCTGGGCGATACATATCATTGAGGGTATTGGCGGGGCTATATAACGCTACCAACAGGTGTTCTGCCCCATTGCCTTTCAAATAAGTATCTATCTGCACTATAAAATTGTTATTCGCATCGTCAATTTCCACGATGCGCCCCTGCACGATGATTTCTGCGTCATCAATTAATTCCGTTAATGGAGTTGGGCTACCACCGCTACACGCATAAACAGGGCGGGTGGATGCAATGCCGAATAGGGACACGCTCAATAGGCTGATGATGAACAGGCGTAAAATGTGGCGCATAATCACTCCTCTTTCATTGATGATGCGCCGAATTATAACGCCGTATGGGTCAAAATACTCCTACGGATGGTGTACGATGTGCCGATGGATAAATTCCTGTGTGTGCCTGACCAATGCGCCAAAATCGGGTAATTTGGGGTCTATCAGCACATGGGGCGCATGGATGGTTTGATAGGTCACATTTTGAAATCGTTTCGCAAAGTGTTCGGTGAGTGATGGACGGACTAAATCATCTTCCAGACCCTGCAGAATTAGGGTGGGGCAGATGATTTTTGGCGCAAGGCGATACGCCTCATGCCCCGCCTTGTGAATTTGCGCGAACATCCGCACAGGTAGCCGAAAATCGCGGATTTCTTGGCGCGTTTGCGGGTCGTCTAGGTCGGCGTTAGGCATAAAACGCGAGATGCCATCACGGACTTCTGGCTTATTAAAATCCATCGGCAAATATTTGAAAATGCGCGGTTGTGGGAATAAGGCTTGTATCACAGGCATCGCACGCCACGCCACATGGTCAATTTTCCAGAACGGCGCATACAACATTAACCCGTCTATATGGCGTAATTCGGTGGCTAATCGTACCGCCAACGCGCCACCCATCGAAAACCCCGCGATGAGCAGGCGGTCATGCGTTTGGCGGAGTTTTTTCGCCTCATCCACCAAAAAATTGACCCAATCGGCATAAGAACGGGTGGGTAAGGTTTCGAGGTCTGCGCCAAAACCGGGTAATAACACCCCGCGCACGGTAAAATCGTGTTCACGGAAAATGGGGATGAGTGGGCGCATCTCCGATGGGGTGCCAGGGAAGCCATGAATGAGCATGACGGCGGTGTGAGTGCCTTGTAGGGTGAAGGGGCGGTGTTCTTCGGCTTGGAAGGTGGTCAGGTCTGGGCGCATGGTGGGGTATCCTCATTTGACACTATTTCAGATGGGTATCATATCAAATGAGGATAAGCGGGTGCTAAACGATGTGTAAATGGTAACTAATCATCATAGTAGAACAGGGATGGTAGCCATTCGATGTTGGCGATTGGGCTATCCAGATAGGGGGATAGGTCATATTGCAGTGTGGTGAATGGGGTTGTGATGGTGATATTGTAATCATCATGCAACACCACCAGTTGGTCATTAACTGTGTCATAATCAAAATTACGTGCTTCAATCAGTGGGTGAGAGGTATATACACGGTATGAAATATCTCCACCTGCCATAAAACATGATTGATTATTGCACATTAACCGATAAAAACGATTATTTCCCGCCCACACAATTTTTTCGGTCTGATAACCCACCAATTCATCGGGTAATGTGGTGGTTGCGACTTGGTAATTTGGCAAAAAATAAATAATCTGACTTGGATTTTGATAGGGGAGCAAAATTCTATCATTCGGTGAAAATGCTCCAAGCGGATGTGTTGAACCATCTTCTAAACGAAATGAGAAACCCGCATCCCCATTTCCAATCATCAAAAACCGACCCAGCGGCGAAAATCCGTGAATCATTTTGTGATTTGTTTTGATGAGTAATTCAGGACTTGAGTTTGGTGTGAATACATCCCATAAATAAATGCCATCTGTATCGGCATAGGCAAGATAGCGTCCGCATGGACTCCATGCCCCGCTATGAGGATAAAATGTGTCTGTGTTTAAGGTGACTTCACGACGCATTGGAAAACCCATAAATGGATGTTCGTATTGATGGATTTGAATTATAACAGCATGTTGATCGATATTTGTTTTCCAAACAGCTCTCTACCCTAATCGTATCTCTAGTTTGTCTAAGGCACAGAAGATCTTCTATGTGATAGATCTCCCTCCCATCAAACTACAAATAGCAAAGCCAAAATGTCAAAAAAGTGATACAATCGAAAACCAGTCATTCATATGTTGCCTCTGCTCACCCTTTGACAAAACTTCCAAAAATACCTATCTAACCTTTTCTCAAAACTACAGCTACCTCTGCCTGTAGCCCATGGGTGTAGTAGCCAACCTTCAAAGCGTGTTATAATGGAGTGGTGGATTATTTAATTATAATATTTATATCCACAAATGGGTGCGAACAAGACGCTGCTGATGAAGAAGCGGCTGGCCAAGAAGCAGAGACAGAACAGGCCACTGCCCAACTGGTTCAGATACAAAACCGACAACAAGATCAGGTACAACGCCAAGCGCAGACACTGGAGGAGGACCAAACTCAAAGTCTATTGATCCCATACTTAAATATACGCACTTCCCCTATCACACTGTACCTTCGCCACCCAAAGCAGCTTTTAGCAGCAGCTCATCGGCGTTTGCTGGACTGGGAGAAGCAGACTTCATGGCTAGGGATGGTTTTGGGCTGAACAGTTCAGTCGCGAGAGATTATCGAGGGCTATGTCAGTATCGAAGCTGGAGATATCTACATCAACCAGTCTAATGCCTAGCGAAGTCTGTGTTTGCAAAAGGGTTGGTGATAGAAGCGAAACGAACCATAGAAAGGGCTTTGCTACTTTCGAGTTAATCCATCCGCAATAGTATAGTGGTAGTATACCTTATTGTCCAGCAGGAGACCCGAGTTCGATTCCCGGTTGCGGAGGTTTTTGTTCTGCTCTTTGCCTGCCAGTTAGAGGCATTCGATCACTCGTCTCCAAGACATCCGTCATTGAAGGTGAAGGTTTGATTGCTAGCTTTTCTTTGATAACATGCTAGCCTATACTGTAGATTGATAGTGTTATTAAAGGCATGAATCACTTAATAGTTTTAATGTTACAATCTAACCCTCATTTGATACTATTTTTAAAGATAATTAAGGCAGAGGTAAATCTCACTTTTGCCCAGGAAACAGCTGTCTAAGAAGAAGATATATTACTATTTGCACATTTCTGATACTGAAGTTATTGTTGAGAATGCCCTATTTACCCGGCCACTTCAGACAAATCAAATAAGCAAGCAGAGCCAAAACACATAACTTGCCAGGCAGCAAAATAACTTAACTTTCATCTAACTACCTCCATAGGTCCACCTTTTCACAATCCCTCAAAATTTGCCTAAACATTATAATCGATTGGAGAGTAACAGTTATCCAAAGCAAACATGATCACTCCCTTTTAAGTCTCTTCTCGGGCTCTCCTTCCTCGTTGAACTCCAACAAAAACTAAGAACAGGATTCGAAGTCGGAGCCCTAGCAAGGCGACTACCGCTTAGGGTAATCGACTTCGCTCAGGATTTGGGGTGGCAGACGGCCACTCACAAAGGGGTTTTGGAAATAGCCTCCGGCAATTAGCAGCAGGGTCGTGCTGAAAATAAATAACTTGGTTTCGAATTCCTGCTAAGCGGAAACTTTGGGCTAGGTAATCTTGGCAGCACTGAAAAGTCGCAAGAAGGTCTGGAAATCAGTCCTTTGCAAGTACTTCTCAGCGTTGAGCGCAGCCCATCGATGCGCAATTGTCTGCAGTTCCTTAATCTCCAGCTGCAGCAAGTGGTGCTGTCTCGCCTCGCACCACAGATCCGCAGCGATAATCAAGAAGCCGATGGCTAGTTCTTCTCGGTAGGTGTTGATGAAGTGATCTATAAATTGCGAGAGGTCCCGCTCCTTCTCGAGATCTTTGATGAGCTGATCGGCTTCGGGCAGTTGGGGGCTGAGATCGTGGGTCTGCAAGAAAGAGAAGAGGGTGGTTCTGGAGTGGGAGTCGAGAGCAGAGGATAGGAGGGGTTGGGGAGGCGAAAGGGAGAGTGGTTGTGGAGGGACGAGGACAGATTCTTCACTGTTCTACAAAATGGCCTCGAGAAATTTCATCACGCAAAAAAATACTACAGTAGCAAAAACATGAGGAGTCATTCAGGT
>JALONZ010000067.1 GCA_025454675.1 Anaerolineae bacterium
TAACGCATAGGCTTCTTCTGGGGCTAAATTTTGGTCTAATGTCTCGCGGGTAAGCGTAAAACCCTCTTCGCAAACCAAATCGGGTTGTGAGAATTTTGTGCCACGTTGTTCCAGAATAATCACATCGCGCTCGCCGATAAAATATTGTAACCCTAAAATCAGTCGTGGGAATGCCGTAAAACCAGACCCGCCAGGTCCACCTTGCGCTAAAATAAGTGGGTCTGGGGCGGGATTACTACTGGTACTAGGGAGAATCGCAACACCGACCTTGATTGTGCCTGCATCAGGGTTGCCATGATATAACGGCACAGTCACCAAGCCACACCGAATTTGTACACCATCTACAATGCCGGGTGGTAAATCCATCTCTTCAACTGGGCAAGCGGTGGGTTCAAAGGCATCCGTTTGGGCGCTTACAGGGGCAATAACAAGGCAAAACAGGGCTAACAATAACATCTTTGCAAAACGCATATACACTCCTTATTGGGTTAAAAAACATCTTCTCTATTATATTGTAATTTTTTCAAATGGATGTTTAAGAAAAAATTAAGATAGGTAACGACAAACCAAGTTTGCATATCTGACAAAAAATGAGTAATCTTTTAGAAGACACCATTCGATAATAAACAGATTGAGGCAGTTGTGGCAGGGCTACTAATTGGTAAAAAATTGAAAAATGGGGATTATGAAATCCGTGAGTTGATTGGCAAGGGGGGCATGGCGACCGTTTATTTGGGCTATCAGCAAAAGGTAGACCGCTCGGTTGCCATCAAAGTGCTATCATCACAAACAGGGATGGATGCAGAATTCAAAGAACGCTTTGAATTAGAAGCCAAGACGATTGCGCGTCTGCAACATCCACATATTTTGCCCCTTTATGATTATGGCGCAGAAGATGACCTTGTGTATTTGGTCATGTCATATTTATCGGGCGGGACATTCGAGAGTCGCATCGCTAAGGGCGAGGTCACACTGGATGAGATAGAACGGGTTTTGCGCGAGATTGGTGGCGCACTTGATTATGCTCATCGGCAAGGGGTTGTGCATCGGGATATTAAACCTGCCAACATCCTGCTGGATGGCGAAGGTCATGCCTTGCTCACCGATTTTGGCATCGCCAAACTGACAGAGGGCAATATTGGGCTAACAGGCACAAATGTGGTCGGCACACCGGCTTATATGTCACCTGAACAAGCACAAGGCTTAGAAGTGACCGGTGCATCCGATATTTATGCGCTGGGTGTGGTGGTATTTCAGGCACTCACGGGCAAATTACCCTTTAATGCGCCGTCTGTGTTACAAGTCATGCTCCGTGTGGTACAAGACCCCGTACCCAATTTGGAAGATTATGTGACCGATGCCCCACCCATCTTAAATAGTGTCATGTCACGCGCATTGGCAAAAGAACCCGAAGCCCGTTATGAAACTGCACAAGAATTTGCCGATGCCTTTAGCGAAGCCATTCGTGCCACCAATAAAACCCCGTCCATACAGCGTCCTCTCAGGCAGATTGAAGGGAATAATAACACCGCACAACTCACCCGTTTGCCTGTCGCAACCAAATTAAAAACGAGTGGCGACCCAACACCAACCACACAGACGGTCATCGTTCAACAAAGTACCAATCCCCTCATTTTATTGGGCGGGTTTGCTATTATTGCCATTGCATTGGTGGTTTTGGTGGTCATCCTCACCAACAATAACAATTCACTCGATATTACCATTGACAATACCCCTAGCCCACAACAACCAACGCCCCAGCAAACGCAAATCATTCGCCCCAGCGTGCCAACATTCGGTAGGGTGAGTTATACCACCACCAATTCATTAGGTGATACCGCCAATATCCGCCTTGATAATTTGCAATTAGGCGGGGATGGTGTCTATGTGGCATGGTTAATTAATACGGCTGTCGCCATGCCTGCGCTCCGTTTGGGTGAACTGACCTTAGACGCATTGGGCAATGGTACACTGCGTTATGTGGATGAAGCAAAAACATTATTACCCGCCACCTATAATGCCTTCCTCATCACCCGCGAGACCAACGCAACATCCACCACCCCCAGCGAGGATGTGCGCTATCATGCCCAATTACCCCCCAGTTTGCTTCAATTGGTGACAGAATTACTCATTGCCTCACCCAATGGGGTGCGGGGTGGCAGTTTGCTGGCTGGTATCACCTTAGAAGCGATGATTGCCTCGCAACATGCAGGCTTGGCGGCGGGGTCTAGGACTGTACCCACCATGCACATTCATGCCGAACATACCATCAACATCCTCAGAGGCGAAACAGTGGACTATGATAATAGCGGGCGTGGCGAAAATCCGGGGCGCGGCATCGGTGTTTATAATTTTGCCGACAAAATTGATGCGCTCATCAATACCGTATCTAATGACAACTTGGTAACAACTTCATTTGAAATAAATGCGGAATTTATCCGTGTTTGCCTACAAAATACGCGCCAACGCGCCGATGAAGTGATTATACTTGAACAAGTCTTACTCGCATCAGATGATGTAGAAGCCGTTAAATCACAAGCCAGTCAATCTTCGCAAATTGCGGATGAAGTCATTAGTGGCGTTGACCTCAATCAAAATGGCGATATTGAAGCCTTTGAGGGGGAATGCGGGTTGGCTCAAATTCAAAATTATGCGTTATTGGTCGGGACATTAGATGTGCTTGAGGGAGGATTGAATTGAATCGAATTCATCATCTCTGTTTGCTATTTGCGCTCATATTCGTCCTAGCGGGGTGCGATGCCCCCACACCGACACCTGCCAATACCCCTGTCACCACCATCGCAGGACCTGGCGACACATTTACCACCGTCCAACCACCACCTCCCGCATGGCGCACACCCAAACGCGCCCTTACGCGCGACAATGTATTTGAAATGGAATTATTGGGGCGCTTGGATGTGTTAGGCACTGCCAGCACACTCTTTACACACACCTTTTCGCCCGATGGGACACGCTTGGTTGGGCTAAATAATACCAATATCGTTGGGTGGGATTTAATCACAGGCGAATTATTCATCAATAACACGCACCAACAAGCCACTTATCTGTTTTATTCGGTGGATAAAAGCCGTTTATACGCCGTCTTGACCGATGGACGAATCGCCATTTATTCCGCCGATACAGGGTTGCTAAATTCTGAATTGAATGGGCATGAACGCTATAACGGCACAGCAACTTATGACGCATTCAATGGCTGGTTAGCATTGGGTGGGAGTGATGGGTCAATTCATGTGTGGGATATGGTAGGTGAATTGCTCTTATCCAGCATCAACGCCCACTCAGGTGGTGTCACCAACCTGATTTTTTCGCCCGATGGGACGCGCTTGGTCAGCAGTGGCGCAGATGGTAAAAATTATGTGTGGGATTGGGTGAACCGTGAACTCATTTATAATGTAACCAATGCCGATGTTCCCACAGTTCGGCTGGCATATCATCCATTGGGCGAACAATTGGCAATTGCCACCCGCGAAAGTATTGCGATATGGGATATGCAGAGGGGAGAATTTGTTCATACCCTGCCAACAGGCGCAGGCGGGTCGGATAGTATCTTATCCTACTCCCCCAACGGCAAATTTTTAATCAATGGCGGTGGCATCCCCGATATGATGGTTTGGTCAGGAGAAGCCGATAATCATTTTGTGGCATATTTGCCCAATGTGGGTAATGAGCGCATCTCGGCACAATTTTCGCCAAATAGCGAGATGTTGCTCACATCCAAATTAAACGGCGAAACCTCATTATGGGATTTGACACAAATTACCAATGAAACAGTCGTCCGCGCCAACATTAACCCCGCCAGCAGTCGGATTATCGCTGTAGATTGGTCGCCCGATAATTTCACCCTATTATTTGTGGATGCGGGCGGGTCGGTATATGTGTGGGGATTGCCTTAAAGCTATATCGTGCCATCCCATTCGGGCAGGGTGAAGCTAAATTCGCTCCCCTCGCCCAGCACACTCTTCACCCCCACATCCCCGCCCAACCGATTCACAATCCGTTGCACGATGGATAATCCCAAGCCATGCCCCTCAATTTTGACCTGATTCAAGCGTGTAAATGGGGTAAATACACGGCTTTGTTCCTCTGAGTTCAACCCGCGCCCATTATCGCGCACCCAAAACCGAATCATGCCATCTTTAGGCTCATCCGCGCCAATCGTGATTTTTGCAGGTCTGCCCCCATATTTCAGGGCATTGCTGATATAATTTGCCCAAATTTCTTCAACCCAAGGGGCATAACCAACCGCAATCGGAAAATCATCTGGGTAACTCATTTCGGCTTGGGTTTCATCTATCAATTGAGCCAAACGGCGTTTGCTATCATCCACAATAATTTTCATATCCAACGGGATAATATCCGGTTGTTTTTCTTTGCTCACCCCCGCCAATAATAACAGCGCATTGATAATATCCTTCAGTTTATAACCGCTTTCGGTGATGAGTCCCAGATATTCCAGAATCTTCTCCTCATCCATTTTGTGATAATAATTTTGCATCAGGCTGGCAAAACCCATCATACTCGCAATCGGGTTTTTGAGGTCGTGCGCCACTGTATACGCAAACGCATCCAATTCTTCGTTCCGCGCCCGCAATTCTTCAGCTTGCTGACGAAGCATCTCCTCATCCTGTTTGCGTTGGGTGATGTCTTGCGCCGCACCATAAATATGCGTCACCCGCCCTTGCTCATTGGTGACAGGATAGCCATGGTCAAGCAACCAACGAATTTTGCCCGATTTGGTGATAATCCGAAATTCTGTCACATCACGTTCACCCTGCATCAGCCGTTCATAACGTTTCATCGCGGCTGGTATGTCATCTGGATGAATCAGACGCTCCCAGCCACCATTATCTACCTCTTGGAAGGTATATTCAGTGATGTCATGAAAGGCTTGTGTACTCCATTCTTTTTTGAGCGACCCATCTTCGTTCACAACATATGAATAGGCGTAATCGCTGATAGTATTAGAAATCATCCGATGCCGTTCTTCACTTTGGCGCAAGGCTTGTTGCATCTGATAAATTTGGCTCAATACAAGGATATGCCGAATCCGATACCCCGCCAACGCAGGGCGCAGTGGCTTAAGGAGATAATCAAAAAATCCCGTTGCAGTAATACGCGCAATAGATTCATCACTATCATCATCTAATACCACCACAATCGGAATTTTATCACCTTGATATACCGTCTTAAGTCCGGATAATAACGAGTCGCCATTCAATTGGTCATCAAAAAATAAAATATCGGGTAATTTTTTATGGCACGCTTCAATGGCGCTCGAAACCGTTTGATATTGTATAAAATCATACTCGGTCAATTCGGCTTGTAAATCAGCGACGAGATTAGATGTAGTCGAAATTACCATTATTTGAGATTTATTTGTTTGGGTCATCATTTTTTCAATATCATTGAGAATATCATCACTATTTATGATTGATTGTACTCAAAATTTAGGTTATTTGAATACAAAGTATGAAAAATCATGCGGATTAGGTTACAATTCAAGGCAATAGAAAAGGAAGTTTGCTCATGGACTTACTCACAGGATTGAATGATAAACAAGCCCAAGCCGTCACCGCAGGCGATGGTGCGGTTTTGGTATTAGCGGGACCAGGCAGTGGCAAAACGCGCGTCCTCACCCATCGCATCGCCCATCTCATTTATAACCAGCATATCTCTCCAGAAACCATTATGGCGGTGACATTCACCAATAAAGCCGCAGGCGAGATGAAAGAGCGCCTAAATAAATTACTCGGCGGACGGGTTGGCGGGTTGCAAATTGGCACATTTCACTCCATATGCGCCCGTTTATTGCGTCGTGAAGGCAATCATACCCGCTATGGGCATGATTTTACCATCTATGACGGCGATGACCAACTCACAGCACTCCGTCAAGCCGTGCGCGAAACGAGTGTGGATAGCAAAAAGTTCCCGCCAGAACGGATTCGATACGCCATCTCTACCGCCAAAAATAACCTCATCACCCCCGCCGAATTTACCCCTCTGGATTATTTTGGCGAAATGGTCGGGCGGGTGTATCCACGTTATCAATCCATCTTGCAAGATAACAACGCGATGGACTTTGATGATTTGCTCATGCACATGGTGTTATTGCTCCGTAACAATGTGGATGTGCGCCAAAAATATGAACGGCGCGTGGCATACCTGCTCATTGATGAATTTCAAGATACGAATACCGCGCAATATGCCTTAGTTGGATTGTTGGGCAGTCCACAGAATAACATTTTTGTGGTGGGCGATGAAGACCAAGCCATTTACGGCTTTCGTGGGGCAGATTATCGCAATGTGGCACAATTCCGCAAAGATTACCCCGATGCCATGCAAATCATCCTCGACCAAAATTACCGCTCCACCCAACGGGTTTTGGATGTGGCGCGGTCGCTGATTGAAAAAAATAAGCACCGCACCCCCAAATATTTATTCACAGAGCGTAAAGGTGGGCGCAAAGTTATCATCCAAGAAGCATATAACGAGGCATTTGAAGCACAATTCGTTTTGGAGCAAATCGAGTCGCTCCGCAAAAAAGCAAATTTAGCGTGGTCAGATTTCGCCATCATGTACCGCACCAATGCCCAATCGCGTGCCTTTGAAGAGGCGTGCATCCGTGAAGGTCTCCCCTATCGGTTGGTCGGCGGGGTGGGGTTCTATAAACGGCGCGAGGTGAAAGACCTAATCGCATACCTGCGGGTGATTCAAAGCACCACAGATAAAATTAGTTTGGAGCGCATCATCAACACGCCCAAACGCGGTATTGGGGATAAATCATTTCAGGGATTTATGGATTGGGTGCAGTCGGAATGCGAAAATTCTGTCCAACGCGGCTTTGAACGCTTATTGGCGCATGAATATGGCACATTAGCACCCAAAACAGCGCGTTTATTTGGGGAATTTGTGGCGCTCATCAGCAAATGGCGCAAATTGGCATCGCAAGGTAGCTTGGTCGCATTATTTGATGACATCACCGCCAGTTTGCATTTTAACTTGTATCTACATGAAATCAGCGAAGATAATCGGCAAGAACAAGAACGCCAAGAAAATGTGCAAGAATTGCGCGGGTTATTGGTGACAGCTGATTCCGAAGGCTTATCCCTCGCCGACTTTTTAGCCGATTTAGCCCTTGTCGCTGATGCCGAAGGTGAATCCCGTGAGCGTGATGCCGTAACCTTGCTCACACTCCACGCCGCCAAAGGGTTAGAATACACCGCCGTATTCCTAACAGGGGTGGAAGAGGGCTTATTGCCCCATTCACGCGCATTTGATGAGCCTGATGGCTTGGCAGAAGAACGCCGTTTGATGTATGTGGGCATCACCCGCGCCAAAGAATATCTCTATATCACCCATGCGTTTCGGCGGACGGTGTTCGGGTCGAATCAAACCACAGTGCCATCGCAATTTTTATTCGATTTATCGGGGGATGATGTTGAAGGCATGTCGCCCATGACGGAACATATCCTCACAGAACGCAAAACACGCCAACAAACTGTGTGGGAAGTCTCACCCATGCCCACTCTCAATAAACCACCCAAACCGACAGAACCTGTCTCGCAACGGCAAATGGACATCCGCGCAAAAATCACCCCATTCGGCGGTGGGTCTGCACCACAACCCAATAAACCGCCCGCAAAAACACAATTTCAATCGGGGGATAGGGTATCTCATGCCAAATTTGGGCGCGGGAGTGTGTTGATTAGCAAAAAAGAGGGGGAAGTGGAAGAAGTGACGGTAGCATTTGATGATAGGCGCTATGCGATTAAAACAGTAGAAGCAGAGTATTTAGAGGGGGTATAAATCTATATAATGCTGTAGGGGCTTGCCATGGCAAGCCCTATGCGTAACAACCACACCTCAATCCCCTCTCCAAACAGAGCTTATCATTACCCATAAGTCTGGGTCGTGGGGTTTTAGATAGATAAAATTCGTCAATGATTCTCGGCAGGCAGGCGCTCAAAGCACCTGCCTATTCGCCTTCTGGAAGCCCCGTAAACGGGGCTGACCAGCCGATTTGACGGATTAAATAGGCTTCAAAACCTGTTT
>JALONZ010000068.1 GCA_025454675.1 Anaerolineae bacterium
CAGGGCAGTTAGCCCCAACCAACCTGACCGCATTCACCCCACCCAAATTTCGCACGGTGACATTCAACACGGTTGGCGTATTCCATGTGATGGTGGTGGGTGATGCTGATACGATGACTGCATCGGGGAAGGGCAACGGGGCGGGGGTAGATGTCGCGCCAGGGGTTGGGGTGGGTGGGGCGGCAACAATCGGTAGGAGGTTGCGATTACCCAAAATTTCGGCGATATCCGTTGAAAGCCAACCTAATCCGCCACGATATTCGATGACTGCCCATGTGAAATTATTATTCGCGCCAATCACACGGAATTGTTCCCCATTTTGCAATTGCCCGATGATGTCATAATTTGTACCCGGTCCGCTACGAACATTTTGACGTGCGCCCGTTACCCGAATGAACACACCATCTAAAGTTGGGGTAGGTTGCGGGGTGGCTGTGCTGGCTTGTACGACTTGTGTTGGGACGGGGACGAGGGGTAAGCGTTCTGTGCCTGCGAAGCGTGCTAAGAGTTGACTGCCACCCAAATCGCTCAGTTGGATGAGGACGGCACTATTAGAAAATTCATTGCCACTTAACCCTGTTGGGTTCAAAACACCTTGCACACCGGCAATATCGCGCACAGCCACCAAATTTGTGACCAAATTGCCTGTGCGACCGATGGCAGTTGCGATAACGGTCATTGCATCATAACTTGCGGCGGCAATGGCATCTGGCAATGCACCATACGCATTGATATAGGCTTGCACAAATGTAACACTTTCGGCGTTGGGGTTGCCGATTGTCCAGCTATTTGTCCCTAGAATGCCTTGTAATTGGTTAAAATCCACGTTATTGCGGAATTCAGGCGATTCTGTTTGATGATAGGCGTAAATGCCCAACCAACCCGAAGAACGGAGCAAATTATAAAATTGCGCGGTGATATCGGGTGCGCCGAATACCGCCAAAAACACGGGTTGCGCGTTGACAATTTGTGAGGCGAGGTCAGTGAGGGATTGATTGGCATCTAAAATCAGGGTGCGTTCTGTTGGGGCGGGCGATGCACCGGTGAGTGCCACCGAAAATCCGACTCGTGCGCCCGTGCTGTTGCGGTCTAATTGCACCGTAGTCACTTCGTTAAGTTGAACTTCATTGATGAGCAAATTGGCGAGGGCGCTTCCTTGCCAACGTTCTGCTGAACGGATGCGGAATAATAGCCCGGTTTGGTCAGATGCGATGACGGTATCACCCATTGCGGGGGTTAAGATGGGGACATTTAGGCTTTGCAACTGGGGCAGGGCGCTGAGGACTTGTTCCGTTGTTTCGGGTCCCAAAACCGCAATCACACGGGCGGCGGCGAGAGCTTCAATCGCGGTGCTGATTGACCCCTCTGGTTCAATCGGCGCGATGACCAATTCCAATTGGAAGAATGTGCCATCTGCGCCCCGTACACCGCCAAGTGCATTCAATTCTTTGATGGCGAGTCGTGCGCCATTGGCAAGCGAACTCCGTTCATCACCTAAAACACCAATCCGAAAGACGGGGCTATTGGTTTGGGCAGTGATGAGGCTGGAGAGTGAGAATAGCAAAATGATGATTAAAAAGCCAAGTGATAGATATTGTCGCTTCACAAGGGTTATCCTTTCTATTTTTATGCACACCATTATCTTAACTATATCGCTATTTGCTTGATTTGGATATACAAATCTTAAAATTGTAATGTTGGCATTTGGACAATAACACGTTAAAATGATGTGTAAATACCCAGTATGGCAAAATAATAGAGATTCACTCATGGATGAATTCATTCATGATGGTGTATCTATTATATCTGCCCATAAAATTGATTTTTTGGAAGGATTATAGCGATGTCTGAGCCAGTTTATCTTACACAAGAGGGCAAAGAAGACCTTGAACGCGAATTGGAGCAATTAATCAAGGTGCGCCTGCCTGCGCTTGCCGCCAAATTGAAAGAAGCGGTAGCCGAAGGCGATTTGAAGGAAAATGCCGATTATCACGATACCCGCGAGCAAAAGTCGTTTGCGGAGGGGCGTGTGCAATATCTTGAAAATATTTTGCGTTCTGCGGTGGTCATCTCGAATGATGGTGGTTCGGATGAAGTACGGATTGGTTCAGAAGTGACCATCCGCGAAGAGGGCGCAGACGAGGATGAAACGTATCTGATTGTTGGTGCGGCAGAATCAAACCCGCGCGAAGGCAAAATTTCGCACGAAAGTGCCATTGGCAAAGCCTTATTAGGGCATAAAAAGGGCGAAAAGGTGAAGGCAGTTGTTCCCAGTGGCGAAACACTCACCTTCAAAATCAAAAAAATAAAATAATCCACTTTTATCCCCTTCTCCAACCGAGAAGGGGATTTTTTTTAGGGGAAGGTATATGTTTCCAGCAAATGTTTATAATGCACAGGCACATATTCCAAAATTTCGGTCTCATAATCCAGTTTCAAAAAGGTTTCTACTAACTCTAAGGATTCCGGTTTATCTGGATGATGGGCTTTGTGCCAAACAATGAACGGATAGATGAATGGGCGGGCATCCCGAAATTCTTCAACCATCAGCCGACCTGTTGCTCCGCACATCTGAATGATATTGGATTGGATGAATCCCTCAAATAAATCCGAGTTATCGTACATCACTTGCCGAAAAGTCGGCTTCCAACCCGAATAATCCCCCTCAACAATGACATAACTGGCACGGCTAGGCACACCATCCAATGGCAAGCCAACCGACCCGCCATTGATGAGATGCCATTTGCGCCCGTTCATTTCGATATGGCGGTTGATGGCTAAATGGGTATGTGCCAATATGACCGTTTCCTCTTGCACAGTGTTGAGTAACTCATAAATTTCTTCTGGCGTGGTTGTGGGGTAAATTCCCCGAAAATGATTATTCGGTGTGCCATGCAATACGCGCAAACTGGTCGCATCCGGATAATGTAGGGTCAATGTATCGGGTAATGCCGCCAAAAAATTGAGCCATTTTTTGCCTAAGTTTTTCTTCAACCAAATCGGGGTGGTGAAATCTTTGCGCTCTATTGGCGCTCTGGGCGTGTTGTGTTCCAGCGCATAAAATTCGTGATTGCCACGTATGATATGGGCTTGTATAGCGACAAGGCGCTCTAAAACTTGGGCAGAAAATGGGGCAGAATTGACAGAATCGCCTGCAACAATAATTGCATCCACATCGAATTGTACAATATCGTCTAAAACGGCATTTAAGGCGGGTAAATTGCCATGAATATCAGCGAGGATAGCGAGTTTGGTCATTGTATCAATTCCTTTAGAAATAAAAAAACGGCGGGAGCAAACTCCTACCGCTTTTTATACACTGATTAATGTTCAAATTCCTTACCCGTTGATTGGGGTAAAGTCACCTGTGCCATTGAAGGGGTCATCTTCCTCATCATCAAATGGTAAGGGTGGCGGTGATGACGGTTTTGTCACCCCCGTGTTGGGAAGGGGTGGTGGCGGACCGATTTCATAGGCATCCAACGGACGTGCGCCAGTGGGCGACATCGGCGGTTTTGGTGTGTTAGGTAAGGGTGGCGGCGGACCAATTTCATAGGCATCCAACGGACGTGCGCCAGTGGGCGACATCGGCGGTTTTAGGGGCGGAGGTGTTGTCACTACTGCCTCTTCGACAGGGGTTGGCACTTTAACCGGAATATCTCCGCCACCGCCAGTTGCCGATTTTTTCTCCCATGCCTGCATTTGCAAGGTGAGGGCAGAGAAATGGCTATTAGGTGGGAGTGTGCCATCTGCGCCAACGGTAACGGCGGCAATTTTTGCTTGGACGCGCAACATTTTGCTGACGAGTTCGAGTGTCGCGCCCGGTTTAATCACCACAATATCCGTTGCGGGGTCATCCACGCGCGATTCAAGTTCGGCGCGAATGGCATAATCATTATAGGCATGTTCAGATGCGAAAATTTTGGTGAATGTCTTAACAAAATCTTCTTTATCGAACAACCACACCTCAATGGCAGATAATTCTTGTGTATCGCCGATAGTATGGGCAATGGTTGCGCCACATTCGCCTAAGAAGTTGTCATCTGCATCTTCAATGGCGAAAGATTCATCAAATTGGCGACCTTTGGTATACGGTGCAATTTTTTGCATTAATGGAGCGCCATAATTGCTTGTGCCTGCCTCTTTAACGGTGCTGGCTTTCAATTCTTCTTCTAGGCGCTTGCGCTCACGCATTTGCTCAACAGTACGCTTTGCCTCTTCATTTTTGGCAATTTCTTCTGCTGTTTTGGGGCGAATGCGCTCCCAGAAGCGTTCCACATACCCACCGATGAGCAAGCCCCATGCGATGGCGATGCCCCATGCGATAGCAACGAATAGGATACCACTCAGTACCCATCCTAAAATATCACCGATAATTCCCTGTGGGGTGGGGGCGGCTGTGCCAGCACCAACACTCTCTGCAATGGGGCGGACGGTGGTTAATGCCGCTTTGATGGGGGCGGATACACTTTCGGTTGCCAATAAACGGTCAACCGAGCGGAGTGGGTTTTCGACCCGTGCGAGTTGTGCTTTGGCATCATCGGCGCTAATCACATTTGCCTGATAGCTCCCTGCGACATTGATAATCCAGTTGTCGCGTGCGCCGTCATTCAATTGATGGGGTGCGCCATTATAGAAGATGACAGCAACGATGTTATATGCCCAGAACATGCCAAACAAGAATGACAGAATCATCCACAACAATACCCGATATTTGGGCAGTTGCGGTTCAATCACAATCTTGAATAAGCCATTATAGGTATCTACTGCCCAATCACGAATTCCCTTAAGTAAGGGTTTTTTGGGTTTAGCGTCTTTTGGTTTGGCTTGCTTGGGAGGCTTTTTTGCTTTTTTCTTGGGTGATTCATCACCCGTCTCATCTAATTCTTCATCCATGTCGAAATCATCTGCCATGAGTGATGCCTTTCGTTGGTAAATTCACACGCACTGATATTTATTGTACAAGATATAGTCTAAATGTGCCAAAAGATTTTATGAATTTGATGTTACCCACAAATTTGCATACTGTCAAAAAGTTGTCAGATAGAGGGGACTAAATTCCCCCTCTATTCACTAATAGTAACTGGCGATGCGCTCATCCTCATTTTGTTCATCATCACCCGCATCGTTATTCCCTGTTTTGTCTTGATTGGGCAGTTTCCACGATGAATAATCACATTCGGGATAACGGGTGCATCCATAAAATATGCGCCCACGCTTGGTTTTGCGGACGAGTAGCTCGCCACCATGTTCTGCCCCGCATTTGGGGCAAGATACACCTGTGAGTTCGATATAGGCTTCGGTGTAATTGCATTCGGGATAATTATCGCACCCGATGAATTTGCCCCAACGCCCGTGCTTAATTTGTAATTGACCTGTTTCGCAACTGGGGCAAGCCCGCCCGATATAATCATCTTGGCGCATGGTCGGCATATGTTGACGGGCATATTGCAATTGGGCTTCAAATGGGGTGTAAAACTCACGCACCATTGGTCGCCATTGCATATTGCCATCGGCGATATCGTCTAATTCCTCTTCCATGTGTGCCGTGAATTGATAATTGACGACATTGGCAAAATATTGCACCAATAAGTCGTTCACCAATTTGCCTGTTTCGGTGGGGATGAGGCGTTTATCTTGCTTTTCCACATAATCACGTTCTTGAATCACCTTCAAGATGGGCGCGTAGGTGCTTGGGCGACCGATGCCAAATTCTTCGAGGGTTTGCACCAAACTGGCTTCGGTAAAGCGGGGTGGTGGTTGGGTAAAATGTTGTTCGGGCAACAGTTGAATCAGGCTTAGCACCTCGCCAATTTGAACTTCTGGCAAGATGCGCCCTTCATCCTCATCCAGTGGGGCATCTTCATCACGAGTTTCCTCATAGATGGCTAAAAAGCCCTGAAATTTGACCACACTCCCCGATACACGGAATAAATAGGCTTTATCTGCGCGGACTTCGATACGCAAGGTGTCGTATATGGCATTGGACATTTGGCTGGCGATAAACCGTTCCCAAATGAGCTTATATAATTTCAGTTGGTCGCGCGTTAAGACGGCTTCTAAGCTGTTGGGTAAGCGTAAGACACTGGTCGGACGGATGGCTTCGTGCGCCTCTTGTGCGCCTTTGGCTTTGGTTTTATATTTTGGAAATTCATCTGGCACATAGTCTTTATTGAAGCGGTTGATGATATAATCACGCGCTTCTTCTTGTGCCACTTGTGCCACATTGGTGCTATCGGTACGCATGTAGGTGATGAGACCGACCGTACCTTCTACACCCAAATCAATGCCCTCATATAATTGTTGGGCGGTACGCATTGTCCGCATGGCATTAAATCCCAAGCGACGAGATGCCTCTTGTTGCAGGGTGCTGGTGGTAAATGGGGCAGATGGGCGACGTTTGCGCGTGCCACGTTTAATATCTTCCACCACATATTGGCTTTTTTCGAGCGTTGCTAAATGCGGTGTCACATCACCTTCGGTATTGAGTTCAATATCAACATCATTGATTTTGACCAATCGAATGATGAATGGGCGCTTATCCCCCCCTTGTTTTTGCACTTTGGCATCGAGTGTCCAATATTCTTGGGGGATGAATGCCTCAATTTCACGTTCACGGTCAACCAGAAGGCGCACCGCCACACTTTGCACACGTCCCGCCGATAGACGGTTACGTACCCTATCCCATAATAATTCGCTGATGTTATAGCCCACCAAACGGTCTAATACACGGCGGGCTTGATAGGCATTAACCAATGACATATCAATGTGGCGTGGATGTGCAAAGGCTTCTTGAATGGCATGAGGGGTAATTTCATGAAAAATAACCCGTTCCACACGGCTTTCATCCATATCGGTAGCATGAATGAGATGCCATGCAATCGCTTCGCCTTCGCGGTCAGCGTCTGTTGCCAAGAAAATTTGGCTGGCGCTCTCCACCTCTTTCTTCAGTTGGCGCACATCATCGCGTTTTTCGTTGGGGACGCGATATTTGGGTTCAAAATCATTTTCCACATCCACCGATAGTTGTGTGACCAACAAATCACGCACATGCCCTTTGGATGCGACCACCACATAATCCTTGCCCAAAAAGTTGCCAATTGTGCGGGCTTTGGCGGGTGATTCGACAATGACTAATTTTGACTTCGGCGATTTGCCACGCTTTTTAGGTGTTGTCTCAGGTTTTGCCTTATCTGCGCCTTTTTTTGCAGATGCCTTGCCCTTAGAAGATTTGCGACTTTCTTTTGGCTTATCACTCTTTTCGATGACCGGTTTTTCCAGTCCATCATGGGCTGGGGTTGCTCCCATGCGAAAGAGGGTTGTGCCACAAACCGCACATTTTCCGCGTAGGGCGGGGGTGCCGTTCTTGGTAAAAATCGCTTCTGGCTCGATGATGTCGCGCTTGTCTCTGCATTTGACGCAATAAACTTGTTGTATGGCTTCGCTCATTCCCAATTCCTAAACTAATTCAATTCGATTGTCCTAAAGATAATCATGTTTTTTGCTAGAACGCAAGTGATTTACGACTTCTCGTACATCCTGAGACCGGTCTTTATGACAAACAAACAACACATCGCCCGCATCCACCACAATTAAATCGTGAATGCCAATGGTGACAATCATGCGGTCACTATAAACCATTGTGTCGTGTGTGTCTAAAATCACGCGCTCTCTATTTTTACTTTTGAATACATTACCAAACTTATCAGTTTTATGAACTTCAAATAAAGATGCCCAACTGCCCACATCGCTCCAACCAATATCGGCAGGGATGACCGCCAGTTGTTTTGCTCCTTCCATAATAGCATAATCAATTGAAATGGAAGGCATTTTTGACCAAATGCTTTTTAGGGCATCTTCAAAATTTGCTGTGCCGATGCTTGGCGCGAATTGCTCGAATAAATTGAACACGACCGGTTGTTGGTTGGCAAATTCTTCTTTGGCGCGTTGGGTTGTCCAAATGAACATACCACTATTCCAGCTATATTGTCCAGAGGCGACAAATTCGGTTGCCGCAATTAAATCGGGTTTTTCGGT
>JALONZ010000069.1 GCA_025454675.1 Anaerolineae bacterium
TTTGTGGGGGATAATAATTCTATCCATGTAATTGGTTTATTTTGCCCACGTTTACGAATAACAACCGCCATCATATTGGGTACTTCTTCAGATATGAGCATATCAGTGATAGGTAATACCTCAGTCTCATGAATTTGGCGATTTTGTGGCTGATTAGATGGAGTTGGGGGAGATGACAATCGGCTAATAAGTATGTCGGGGCGGTAAGCAATGGGGTCATCACCTATGCGATATACTTGTACCGATTCTTCCAAACCAACAGCATATCCTTTATGCGTTAAATCGGCACGTAATAATTTGAGCATATCTGCCAAATATAAATTATGAAACTCTTGCCAATTTTCGCGCAACAGTTTTTCATTCAAAATAGGGTTAATACCCTCAAAAATATTTTGGATGGTCATCACATAATCCTCAAATCACATTTTTTATAGTATAACACGAGTTAGTTGATGCGCGGTTGCACCCCCAAATAATCGGTTAAAGTCCCCAATGCACCATCCGCAGACCCAATATTCACCACCACACCCACATCAGCAATCGCGGTTTTCACCACGCCCATCGCATGGACTGCGCCATCTGGCGCGACCACACTGCTGGTAATTTCGCCAATTTGCTTACCTTGATGAAATAATGGTGTTCCCCCTTCAGCAAATTGCGATAAGTTCAGGCGCATCAATACCCGTGCGAGTTTGTTTCGACTCTCCATACGCGCCAAAATTTCTTGTCCTGTATAACACCCCTTGCTAAAACTCACTTCATCCCACAAACCCAATTCGAGCGGGATATATTCTGTGGTCAATTCACGCCCCACCCCAACCCGACCAGACGCAATTCGTAGCGCGTTATAAACAATTCCCCCACTGGGGATAATTCCGAATGATTTCGCCATATCAGTTATGGCTTTCCAAACCATTATCGCGGATTCGGTTGGGGTGATGATTATCCATGATGCGCCAACCAGTGGTTTTTGGCGGAATGCAATAATTTGTGCATCTGCAATTCGACCTTCTACCACCTGATATTCGCCTATAGTTTGGTGACTACGCGAATTCATTTGCGTTATTAATTCATCAACACGCACCCCATGTAATGCGAATTGATGATAGGCGGGTCGCCAATCGGTCAATGCCACTTTATCCTGATAAAAAATATTGCTTTGCAGATATTTCATCAGCGCCTCACCCCGATTCGGCTCGGTAAAAAGCACCACACGGTCTTTATCCAGCGCATAGACCAGCGCACGGTCTAAAATTCGCGCATTGGCATTGGTGAATAAGGTCGGTTTGCCCGTCATGGGTGGAATATCCACCAATTTATTGGTCGCAATTTTATCTAGCCATACCAAAGCATCTGCCCCAGTGACTAAAATCCGTCCTTCATGCCGACGGTCTAATAAAATTCCACCTGTGCTGACCGCATGATACTCACCCAATGTATCACCAAAATGCAGAGGAATTCCATCAGGCGCTAGGAGCGCCCCTTTGCTGATATATAAGCCCGTTAAATCCATCATGAGCCATCCTCATAAACAAATTCATAATCAATATGATAACGCCGTTGCTGTTCATCAAAATCAACGGTAATCGGTGTTTTGGCAAAAAATAAATGATTCGCATCAGGTTGCACAATGCCATTATCACGTAACAAATTAAGCGCGATACGGGTGGGTTTTTCACCTTTGAGGACTGTTCCCATCAATTTTTGACCTGTGGATGAGATGGTAACGGTAGTCGAAAATGTGGTGGTGATATTGGGGAGGATGTTCGGGGACTTTTGACGAAGGGCGGTGATGAGTTGAATGGCTTGTTTGATAGCATCATCCAAATTCCAATTCACAATCACAAAATCGGCTTCGGTGGCATATAGCATTTCTTCGGCGGCACGATGCAAACGGTCATCAATGCTTTGCTGGCTATCCTGACGGGCGATAAGGCGTTCCGCTAAAATATCCATATTGGGCGGTGCAACAAAAATGGAAATGCTATTTTGCATATACCCCGCACGGATTTTGATTGCCCCATGAAAATCTATATCCGCCACCAAATCTTGCCCCGCTTCAAATGCGGATTCGAGGGCAAATTTTGGCACACCATAATAGACCCCCGCATGAACTTCTTGATATTCTACCAATTTTTCATCGGCTATCATCTGCTTAAACTCATCTAAGGTGACAAACCAGCGTTGTTTGCCATGTTCTTCACCTTTACGCGGTCCGCGCGTAGTGGCAGTTGCAAGTTGTTTAATATCACTCACCTGCACCAACAATTGGTCTAAAACGGCATTTTTGCCAACACCACCGGGTCCCACCAACATGAATAACGTGCCTTGCTTGTGTTCTGCTACCACACTCATAATATCCTCTGTTGCAAAAACGATTGCGGGGTAGTATAGGACGAATGAGTCAAAAATGCTATGGGGATGACGATTGAAGATGCGCTAAAATTTTTTCGCGGTCATCGGGATGATAGGTGGCAAGCGCGGACATGTTGCGAGAAATTTCTTTTGTATATGCACCTCGAACAAAGATGTCTTGATACACATCATCCAAATTTATCTCGACTTTATCATCTCCTAATAACGGGATTAACAGTTTCGGGATTTTTTCCATGACATGAAAATGTGCAACATGAGCGACCCCCGCTTCGGCACCCGGATTAGGTATCAAGACACCAAGATGAAATGGATAAGCAGTTCGCTCACCTTTGGAGTAATCCAAATAGCGGAATGTTGGGGATTGGTTATGGATAAAGTCTAATTCAATAAAAACAATGCCAGCCCCAACAATAACTTGCCTTTTGGTACGATATTGATAATAGCCATCAAAAGGTAGTTTGTTAGATGGAGAAAGTAATTCTATCCATGCAACCGGAGCATCATCTTCATGCTTTCTGATAACGAGTGATAAAAGTTCTGGATCTGGGTCATCTAAATCCATAATATCCACAATGGCTAACGTTGCAGTAGGGCTATTCGGTGATGGTGGACGTGAATAAATCTTATCTTTTTCTGTCTTAATGAGCAAATCTGGGCGATACCGAGTCGCATTATCATATAGAGGCTGTATTTTAACAGATTGCTCTAAACTAACTGTATATGGGGTATCTGCTAATTTTTGGCGCAATACCATCAAACACTCAGTCAAAAAAACGTGATGAAATTCTTGCCATCTATCTTGTGTCAACAAAATTTCATGCAACACCGGATTAATCCCAACAAACGAATTTTGATATTTTGAATCGTTCATACCAACACCTCAAATTATAGATAGGCATGATTGTTCATACCTATCTATAATTATATGAGATATTCTTCAAATTAATTTATGTCGTCTGCGATACCGCCGCAAACACCGTTGGGAGCAATTGCTTTTTGCGTGACATCAAACCCGGTGCATCCAGTGTATCATCCGAGAGGCGCGGATAGGGCAACGCCGAAATAATGCGCGATTGCCCTTGTGCAACCAATCGGCTGTTCCCGCGCACCACATCTGTCACCATCAACAACGCCAATTTCAATTTTTGCGATTCGACCAATTCCGCTAATGCACCCCGAATTTCATCCAAACGGTGTGGCAATTCCGATAAATTCCCCACTTCCACCTGTGCGATGCCCAAATTTGCCCCATTAACCTCATAAAATTTAATATCGGCATTGACAATTTCAGATGCAGGACGGCTACCTAAGCCAGCACCAGCCGCTAATAATTTATTCCCTAATTCAGTAATCGCTTCTAAGGCTTGGTCATCAGTAGATTTTGTGCCAACCAATTTCGCCATCTTCGCCAACGCAATGGCGACAATTTTATCCCTAGTAGTGGCAGTCGGCGACCTAAAAATGAGTGTGTCGGATAAAATACCACACAACAACAAACCCGCAATGCCAACCGGAAATGCTTTTCCTAGTTCAATCCCGCGTTCTGCGACCAATGTGGAGCAACTACCCACCGGTTCAATGCGAAAACGAATCGGGGTGGCGGTGGGGATGCTACTCAGGCGATGGTGGTCTAAAACTTCTACCACTTCCGCCTCTTCCAATCCAAGTACAGCTTGCCCCAATTCATTATGGTCTACCAAAATAATTTTGCTTTTTGACGGCGATAGTAATTTAGACTTTCGACACAAACCTGTATATACGCCATTATCATCCACCACAATAAAATCATCTTGTTCAGACCGCAAAATTTGTGTCATCACATCACGGATATAATCACCCATATTCAGCGTTGTCGTGGCGGTATCAGTGGCTTTGATAGCGGGCATCTCAAAATCTTTTGCCAGCGCCATAATGTTGGCAGAGCTAAGTGCCTCCCCCATCACCGAAAAAAGTGCCGCGCCAGAAATGAGACCAACCGGTTTATCATCATCATTCAATAACGGCACAGACCGATGTGTCTGCGCCACGCTTTGGCAAGCATCCAAAATGGTACTCGTATGATGTAACGATGGCATTTCTTCAACAATATCACCAACACGCTTGCGAACATCGCTGATGAGTGTCGGTGCTTCAATATGGAATGTATCGAGAGCAAATTGGGTTTGTGGATTGACTGTGCCTGTGCGCCCCGCGATATACGTTTTACCATCTGCCAGTTGCGCCAATAACCACGCATACCCCATTGCAGAGGCAATTGCGTCCATATCTGGATTACGATGTCCCATCACAAGAATAGCTTCTGGATTGCTCATTATGACCTCATACAATATATCTAATTCAAGCTGAATCTATTGTACAATCAGCACAATCAGTTTGCCAAATCAAATTTATATACAAAAAACGGGGCATAAAGATGAGAGGGATGCACACCATAGCGACATCCCCACTGAATTTATAATTTCGCCAATACTGCGTGCGTTGTGCCTGATGTTGTGCCTGAATACGGCGTATCATACACCACACGGCGCAATTTTTCTGCGATTTCGGTATATCCCAGATAAGCCAACATCATGCCTGCGCTCAAAAACGCCGCACGCGGGTCTGCAATGCCCTTGCCTGCAATATCGGGGGCGCTCCCATGCACAGGCTCAAATACCGCCAATCCACCCGCGCCGATATTCGCCGATGGCGCAATCCCCAAGCCACCCGTCAAACCCGCGGCGAGGTCGCTGAGAATATCGCCAAATAAATTGGTGGTGACAATCACATCAAAATCATACGGGCGTTGCACCATGTGCATCACCATCGCATCAATTAAGAGTTCTTCCACCTCCAAATCGGGGTAATTTTTCGCCACATCAAACGCCACCCGCCGAAATAATCCGCAGGTCTCTTTTAATACATTGGCTTTATGCACAATTGTCACCTTGCGCCGTCTGGACATGGCTTGTTCACATGCCACCCGTGTAATGCGTTCTGATGCGCCTGCCGTAATCACGCGCTCCAAAATCGCAATCTGACCATCCGCCTCAACCCGTTCCCGTCCGCTATACATGCCTTCGGTATTTTCACGCACGACCAACATATCAATAAGACGAGGTTCGCCTTGTAAGGGCGCAACATGTTGCGCCCCTACTGCGGGGCGCAAATTGGCGAATAAATTAAACCGCCTACGCAGGCTCAAAATGGGGCTAATATACCCTTCCACCTTGCCCATCGGTGATTGTGTCGCGCCAAATAACACCGCATCGCTAGTTTCACAGGCTTGAATCGTGTCTTTGGGCAGGGCATCGCCTGTTTGTTCAAATGTCGCAAATCCCGCTTCGGCATAGCGCAATTCTAAAGGCAATTTGAGCGCCAATAAAATTTGTTCAGTTGCTGGAATCACTTCTTTACCGATACCATCCCCATTAATCAGTGTAATTGTGTGCATATCATCTCTCATTCATTCGCAAATCGTTTTGCCAGCATGGGCGCAAGTCCGCCCGCATCGAGTATCGCTTGTACGGATGGTGATAACGGCGGAATCGCATAATATTCACCATCATGAATGATATAACCCCCTTCAATGCGAATCGTATCACCCCTCTTAACTTTTTCTGATAATCCCGCGCACACAATCGGATGCACACCTTGATTGATGCAATTGCGAAAATATAACCCACTGAACGATTCTGCAATGATGATGTTCACCCCCGACCATTTGAGGCTGGTCACACCTTGTTCCCGACTGCTACCACTCCCCCAATTGCGCCCCGCCACGATAACATCTCCCTGTTGCACGGTTTGGGCAAAAGTGGGGTCTAAATCTTCTAGCGCGTGGGATGCAATTTCTTCGGGGGTACGCAAGGTATACGTATATTTCCCCGCAAAAATCAAGTCAGTGTTGATATTATCCCCATACACAAAACAACGATGTTCGCTCATGACATCACCTCATCTGGATGAACAATCATCCCGCACACCGCGCTGGCGGCGACCACATACGCATTGGCTAAATAAATCGGCGCATCAGTCGTACCCATACGCCCCTTAAAATTACGGCTACCGGTGCTGATGCTCGCTTCATCGGATGCAGGCACGCCCAAATGATTGCCCATGCACGGACCGCAACCGGGTGTGGCAATACTCGCCCCCGCACTGATTAAATCCGCAAGCACGCCTGTTTGTGCCGCACGGAGCATCACATCGGCGCTGGCGGGGATGACGATGAGCCGACTACGGATTTTTTTACCGCGCACAACTTCTGCCGCCATGACCAAATCTTCGTAGCGTCCACCCGTGCATGTGCCGATGAATGCCTGCTGAATCGGCGTGCCGATGGCTTGGTCTAAATCCACCACATTATCAGGCTGATTCGGCAACGCGATTTGTGGCGCAAGGTCGCTCACATCCAGCGCATATTCGGCTTCGTACACCGCATCATTATCAGGGTATAACGGCGTATAGCTATGATTGGTGCGGGCGCGTAAAAAATTGAATACCGTCTCATCTGGCGGAAAATAGGCATTCATCGCGCCAAATTCTGCCATCATATTCGGGATAACAGGACGTTCATCAATCGAAAGTGTGCTGATGGTATCGCCAAAAAATTCAATTGAGCGATATTGCCCGCCCTGCACCGATAAATCGCGCAAAATCCGCAAGGCAATATCTTTGGCGGTCGTGCCATTTGGCAAGCGTCCCGTGAGGGTGATTTTCATGGCTTGTGGCACAGCTAACCATAATTCACCTGTCGCCCATAATGCCGCCATTTCAGTGCGCCCAACCCCCATCCCAAACGCGCCCAACCATCCGAAATGCGTAGTGTGGCTATCAGACCCAAAAATCACCTCGCTGGGCAATATGAGACCTTCTTCGCTGATGACCTGATGACATATCCCCCGCCCCACCTCAAAAAAGTGACCAATGCCTTGTTCCGCCACCCATGCACGGATTTCGGCATGATTTTGGGCGTGGAGTGTGGTCGGCGCGGGGACGGCGTGGTCAAGTGTGATGGCTACGCGGTCGGGATGTAAAATGCGTTTTGCGCCAAATCCCAAAAAGATTTTGCGGATGGCGGCGGTGTTATCATGGCTAAAAATTAGGTCGGGGCGAATATCCAACACATCCCCCGCCCGTGCCGATGATACCCCTGCGGCGCGTGCTAGTGCTTTTTCTGCGAAGGTGTAGCCACTCATGAAGCCACCGCCATTTCCATCAAGAGTGCATCCACTTCATGCAAGCCCATCGGATTTTCATCCGCACGCGATTTAATTTGTTGGGTCACATGACGCAGGGTATCATCATCCAATGTCAAACCCAGCGCCACCGCCCGATTTCGTACCGCGTTCCATCCTGTGAGCCGATGCCCAAGGGCGATATGCCGCGACAAACCAAAATCATCTGGATTGAGGATTTCATAGGTGGCAGGGTCGGCTAAAACGGCTTTGGCATGAATCCCCGCTTTGTGGATGAAGGCGCTCGACCCTGTGATGTAATTATTGAATGGAATTTCGATGTCGCACATTTCGGCAATCATCGCATCAATTTGCGGGAGGAGCGACAAATTATATTTCGCCACATAGCGCCTATCTAAGGTGTATAAACGCGCAATCAATCCGCCT